>NZ_JAHBCX010000076.1:0-2970 GCF_019955895.1 Pseudomonas sp. GL-B-12 | reverse complement strand
ATCGAATTTTCGGCGAATGTCGTCTTCATAGTATAACCAGATTGCTTGGGGTTATATGGTCAAGTGAAGAAGCGCATACGGTGGATGCCTTGGCAGTCAGAGGCGATGAAAGACGTGGTAGCCTGCGAAAAGCTTCGGGGAGTCGGCAAACAGACTTTGATCCGGAGATGTCTGAATGGGGGAACCCAGCCATCATAAGATGGTTATCTTGTACTGAATACATAGGTGCAAGAGGCGAACCAGGGGAACTGAAACATCTAAGTACCCTGAGGAAAAGAAATCAACCGAGATTCCCTTAGTAGTGGCGAGCGAACGGGGACTAGCCCTTAAGTGGCTTTGAGATTAGCGGAACGCTCTGGAAAGTGCGGCCATAGTGGGTGATAGCCCTGTACGCGAAAATCTCTTGGTCATGAAATCGAGTAGGACGGAGCACGAGAAACTTTGTCTGAATATGGGGGGACCATCCTCCAAGGCTAAATACTACTGACTGACCGATAGTGAACTAGTACCGTGAGGGAAAGGCGAAAAGAACCCCGGAGAGGGGAGTGAAATAGATCCTGAAACCGTATGCGTACAAGCAGTGGGAGCCTACTTTGTTGGGTGACTGCGTACCTTTTGTATAATGGGTCAGCGACTTATTTTCAGTGGCGAGCTTAACCGAATAGGGGAGGCGTAGCGAAAGCGAGTCTTAATAGGGCGTCTAGTCGCTGGGAATAGACCCGAAACCGGGCGATCTATCCATGGGCAGGTTGAAGGTTGGGTAACACTAACTGGAGGACCGAACCGACTACCGTTGAAAAGTTAGCGGATGACCTGTGGATCGGAGTGAAAGGCTAATCAAGCTCGGAGATAGCTGGTTCTCCTCGAAAGCTATTTAGGTAGCGCCTCATGTATCACTGTAGGGGGTAGAGCACTGTTTCGGCTAGGGGGTCATCCCGACTTACCAAACCGATGCAAACTCCGAATACCTACAAGTGCCGAGCATGGGAGACACACGGCGGGTGCTAACGTCCGTCGTGAAAAGGGAAACAACCCAGACCGTCAGCTAAGGTCCCAAAGTTATGGTTAAGTGGGAAACGATGTGGGAAGGCTTAGACAGCTAGGAGGTTGGCTTAGAAGCAGCCACCCTTTAAAGAAAGCGTAATAGCTCACTAGTCGAGTCGGCCTGCGCGGAAGATGTAACGGGGCTCAAACCATACACCGAAGCTACGGGTATCACCTTCGGGTGATGCGGTAGAGGAGCGTTCTGTAAGCCTGTGAAGGTGAGTTGAGAAGCTTGCTGGAGGTATCAGAAGTGCGAATGCTGACATGAGTAACGACAATGGGTGTGAAAAACACCCACGCCGAAAGACCAAGGTTTCCTGCGCAACGTTAATCGACGCAGGGTTAGTCGGTCCCTAAGGCGAGGCTGAAAAGCGTAGTCGATGGAAAACAGGTTAATATTCCTGTACTTCTGGTTATTGCGATGGAGGGACGGAGAAGGCTAGGCCAGCTTGGCGTTGGTTGTCCAAGTTTAAGGTGGTAGGCTGGAATCTTAGGTAAATCCGGGATTTCAAGGCCGAGAGCTGATGACGAGTGTTCTTTTAGAACACGAAGTGGTTGATGCCATGCTTCCAAGAAAAGCTTCTAAGCTTCAGGTAACCAGGAACCGTACCCCAAACCGACACAGGTGGTTGGGTAGAGAATACCAAGGCGCTTGAGAGAACTCGGGTGAAGGAACTAGGCAAAATGGCACCGTAACTTCGGGAGAAGGTGCGCCGGTGAGGGTGAAGGACTTGCTCCGTAAGCCCACGCCGGTCGAAGATACCAGGCCGCTGCGACTGTTTATTAAAAACACAGCACTCTGCAAACACGAAAGTGGACGTATAGGGTGTGACGCCTGCCCGGTGCCGGAAGGTTAATTGATGGGGTTAGCTAACGCGAAGCTCTTGATCGAAGCCCCGGTAAACGGCGGCCGTAACTATAACGGTCCTAAGGTAGCGAAATTCCTTGTCGGGTAAGTTCCGACCTGCACGAATGGCGTAACGATGGCGGCGCTGTCTCCACCCGAGACTCAGTGAAATTGAAATCGCTGTGAAGATGCAGTGTATCCGCGGCTAGACGGAAAGACCCCGTGAACCTTTACTATAGCTTTGCACTGGACTTTGAATTTGCTTGTGTAGGATAGGTGGGAGGCTTTGAAGCGTGGACGCCAGTTCGCGTGGAGCCAACCTTGAAATACCACCCTGGCAACTTTGAGGTTCTAACTCAGGTCCGTTATCCGGATCGAGGACAGTGTATGGTGGGTAGTTTGACTGGGGCGGTCTCCTCCTAAAGAGTAACGGAGGAGTACGAAGGTGCGCTCAGACCGGTCGGAAATCGGTCGTAGAGTATAAAGGCAAAAGCGCGCTTGACTGCGAGACAGACACGTCGAGCAGGTACGAAAGTAGGTCTTAGTGATCCGGTGGTTCTGTATGGAAGGGCCATCGCTCAACGGATAAAAGGTACTCCGGGGATAACAGGCTGATACCGCCCAAGAGTTCATATCGACGGCGGTGTTTGGCACCTCGATGTCGGCTCATCACATCCTGGGGCTGAAGCCGGTCCCAAGGGTATGGCTGTTCGCCATTTAAAGTGGTACGCGAGCTGGGTTTAGAACGTCGTGAGACAGTTCGGTCCCTATCTGCCGTGGACGTTTGAGATTTGAGAGGGGCTGCTCCTAGTACGAGAGGACCGGAGTGGACGAACCTCTGGTGTTCCGGTTGTCACGCCAGTGGCATTGCCGGGTAGCTATGTTCGGAAAAGATAACCGCTGAAAGCATCTAAGCGGGAAACTTGCCTCAAGATGAGATCTCACTGGGACCTTGAGTCCCCTGAAGGGCCGTCGAAGACTACGACGTTGATAGGTTGGGTGTGTAAGCGCTGTGAGGCGTTGAGCTAACCAATACTAATTGCCCGTGAGGCTTGACCATATAACACCCAAGCAATTTG
>NZ_JAHBCX010000075.1:0-4454 GCF_019955895.1 Pseudomonas sp. GL-B-12 | reverse complement strand
TGGTAGCGGTGGCGGTCACGGCGGCAACAGCGGTAGCGGTGGCGGTCATGGTGGCAATAGTGGGAACGGTGGCAACAGTGGCCATGGTGGCAATAGTGGGAGCGGCGGCAACAGTGGTCACAGCGGCAGCGACCATGGGAATTCAGGCCATGCCGGTTCTGGAGCCTCGAACTCCGGTCGCGGTGGTACCCATGCAGAGGCGGGTGACGACCACGGCAACCACGCTCGCGGCGAAGCCGGTGACGACCACGGCGTCCATGTTGGCGGTGAGCCTGGTGATGACCACGGTGTCCACGTTGGCGGTGAGCCTGGTGATGACCACGGCGTCCACGTCGGTGGCGAGCCTGGTGATGACCGAGGCGTCCACGTCGGTGGTGAGCCTGGTGACGACCGCGGCGTCCATGTCGGCGGTGAACCCGACGACAACAGCCGGATCTGATGCGTTTTGTGGCCTCATGCCAAACCCTGGGGACCGGTTTTGCATGAGGCGCGACAAAAAATACGCGCGTGCGTTCATGGGATTATTTCCCACGTAGCTATACTGGGGTTATCTATCCAGGAATTCGCTGAATGCAATCGTCGACGCTGCCCACCTCGCTCCTCAAAGCCTTGCGACATGTCATGCGGCCGCTGGTACGCCTGATGCTGCGCAAAGGCGTCACCTACCTGGTGTTTGCCGACCTGCTCAAGGAGGTTTTCGTCGAAGTGGCGGACCGTGAGTTCCGTCTGGGCGAGAAGGCACCGACCGACAGCCGCATCAGCCTGCTCACCGGCGTGCATCGCAAGGATGTACGGCGCTTGCGTAATACCAGTGACCCGGCTTCTTCCACGCTTCCGGAAAACATCACTTTCGGAGCGCAACTGGTCAACGCCTGGGCCAACGCGCCGTTCTGCAACGACGCCGGCCAGCCACTGGCACTGCCTCGATTGGCCCGTGTCGGCGGCGACCGCTCCTTTGACGCCCTGGTGGCGAAGGTCAGCACGGATATCAGGGCGCGGGTGGTGTTGGACGAGTGGCTGCGTCTGGGCGTCGTGCGCCTTGACGAACAAGATCTCGTGCACCTCGAAGCCCAGGCCTTCGTGCCACAAAAGGGCTTCGATGAGAAAACCGCTTACCTGGGCCATAACCTGCACGATCATGCCTGCGCCGCGGTACACAACCTGAGCAGCGAAGGTCCGGCCTTTTTTGAACGCAGCGTGCACTATGACGCACTGTCCCCGATGAGCGTCGAGGCGTTGCGCGAGGCCGTTGCCAGCGAGGGAATGCAGGCCCTGTTGAGTTTCAACCGACTCTCCGCCGAACTGGAGTTCCGGGACCTGCCCAGCCTTGAACCACGCCAGCGCATCACGGTCGGATTGTACTTCTACACTGAAGCTTCCGATCCCGATTCACAAACGGCCCCTAAGCCATGACCGTCAATTTGCGCCTGATTCGTACAATCGCCCTCACTCTGGGCCTCGGGCTTCCGATTGTGCTGCAAGCCGCCCCAGCCTGTGTCAGCCAGAATGACGCGGGCACCAGCACAGTGCCAGTCATCCAGGCTCCGGGCGGTACCGGCGGCACGGGCGCAGCGCCTGGCGGCATGGGCGGTACCGGCATCGACACCGACAACGGCGGGATCGGCGGTACCGGCGCACCGCTGAAAAAGCGCCCTGGCGGCATTGGCGGCACCGGTGCCGTTGCAGGCGGCGTGGGTGGCACGGGCATCGGCAGTGAAAGCGACAACGGCGGGATCGGTGGCACCGGCATTGTCGGCACCATCACCGGGTTCGCCTCGATCTGCGTCAATGGCGTGGAAGTGCACTTCAACAACAACGTCCCAGTCAGCGAGAACGGCATTGCCACCACCAGCACCCACCTGGCGGTAGGCCAAGTGGTTGCCGTGGAAGCGTTCAATTCCCAGCGAGGTCTGGAGGCCGGGCGCATTTCTATCCTGCACGCCTACGAAGGTCCTTTGACAGCCCTGCCGCGCGCTTCCATGCCCATGCGCGTCATGGGGCAACCGGTACGCCTGGCCAACGGTGCTCAAGTCGCTCCCGGTCTGCGCCTGGGTGATCCCGTACGGGTCAGCGGGCTGCGCGATGCTCGTGGCGAAGTGGTGGCCAGCCGCATCGACCTGGCGCCCGGCCTCAAGGAAGCCAGTGCCATCGGCTCGGTGGATCGCAGCGGCTATCTCCAGGGAATCAAACTCAGCAATCACCCAGGCCCGGCGCAGGAAATGCTGGTGCGCGGCCACTGGTCCGGTCGCGAGTTGGACGTGAACCAAAGCCGCCCCGATCCGAGCCTGCCTTTCATTGGCCGGGCACACAATGCGGTGATCGAGGGCCTGGTACAGGGCCGGCAGGACCACCGTTTAGTGGTCGGTGGCTTTAATGTGACGCTGGCGCGCGACACCGTGTTTGTCGGTGTGCAGGCTTCGGAACTGGCGCTGGATCGACGCGTGCGGGTCAACGGCGTGTTCACCGGCGCGCGAGACGTGCAGGCAACGCGTATCGAATTGCCCCGCGAGCGCTCCGATTCGCCAGCCGGCAACCGGCACGGACGACCCGGCACCAGCGAGCAAAACACCGACGACTCAAGTGGCTCGAGCAACTCGAGCGGCTCCGATAGCTCCGGCAGCTCCAATAGCTCCGGCAACTCCGGCAGCTCGGGGAACTCGGGCAGTGACAGGAGCGGCCGCTCCGAGAGCGAAGGCAGCGTTGTCGACGATACTCGCCACGGGGGCAATGACAGTCATGGCGGTGGCGACAAGATAGATAGCGTGGACAAGTCCGGCAAGTCGGAGCGTATCGAGAGGGTCGAGCAACCCGACAAAGTCGAGAGGGTGGAAAAGGTAGAGAAAGTCGAAAAGGTCGAACGCCCGGAGAAAGTCGAGAAAGTTGAACGGCCAGAAAAAGTCGAGAAGGTAGATAAGGTTGAAAAGGTCGAGAAGGTAGAGAAAGTTGAGAGGGTCGAGCCGGTCGAAAAAATCGATCACTCCGGCAGGTCGGGTTAAACAGTGCAGTCATGATGCACTATCGTCATAAGTGACTAGGCTTGGTAAGTCACGCAACAAAGCATGCGTGTGAACTTCGATGACGCAAGACACGAGGTGAGCATGAACCCCAAGCGCATCCTGCTCGTAGGTTGGCTTGCCAGCCTGGCCTTGCCAGCCTTGGCCGATACCTTCACGACTTCGATCGGAACCGACTACTCTCGGGGCGACTATGGCACCGGTACAACTTCCGAAACCTGGTACGTCCCGCTGGTGGGCAAATACCAGACCGGCCCCATGACCTACAAGCTCACTGTGCCTTGGCTACGCATCACTAATCCTTCGGTCGGCCCTGACGGCGAGCCGTTGCCCGGCGGCTGCGGCAAAGTGGAAAGCGGTTTGGGCGACACCGTCGCCGGTGCCGACTATGCCGTGCTTGACGGCAGCGTCAGCGGGCTGTTCGTGGACCTGATCGGCAAGGTCAAGTTGCCCACAGCCGACGAAGACAAATGCCTGGGCACCGGCAAAACCGACTATTCCGCCCAGGTCGATGTCGCCAAAGCCTTCGGCCCTGTGACCGGGTTCGCTACCCTGGGCTGGAAAAAATTCGGCGACCCGTCGGGCTCCAACTTCGACAACCCGATATTCGCCGGCCTGGGCTTTGCCATGCCCGTGTTCGTACGCACCACGGCGGGGGTGTCCTACGACTGGCGGCAGAAAGTCGTTTCCACGGGCGACCAGATCAAGGAACTCACCCTCTTCCTCACGCACAAGCTCAATCAGAACTGGAAGTTTCAGTTGTATGCCGTCAAGGGTTTTTCCGACGCCAGCCCGGATGGCGAGGCTGGACTGGTGTTCAGCCACACCTACTGATACCCGCCTGTTTCTCTTCACTGATGCGCTTCACCGCTTCGACCCAGGCGGGTCCGTACGCGGCAGTGCGCTTCGAAAAACCTGCCAGGCCCGCTAGCTCTCACCCCAGGTTCCCTGGGTAAATCCGAATGTCATCTCCTGATCTATTCCATTGAAAAAATTGTCTCGTTTAACCAGCCGATCGGGTGAGGGGCGACTCTCCAATGGGGCAGGTTGAAGTTTTTGCTCAACGCTGCATTTGTTCTGATATTTGGTCGTTGACACTTGGGCTAATAGTACTAATCTGAGTGTGTGGGAATATTTCCCACGCGAATATGCTAACTGGCTCTGAGGGATCGTACGGAAACCGCGGTGGCTCGTTATTGCTGCAGACTTATGGCCGTGCCGGTTGGCTGGCCGCTCCAATGGGCGGCCGGGAACTCACTGGACATTGCGTTCGATACGGAGATGGCGACGCAACTCCAAGCGGAGGTGCATCATGCTGCTCAAGAAATGTTTGTTGGCTCTGGCAATTGGCGGGGTCCTGTCGGCATCGACTGTTCTGGTGCCCGATTACATCGGTAGTTTCTCCAGCGTGTATGCCAAAGATGGCGGCAGCGGCGGAGG
>NZ_JAHBCX010000074.1:0-4784 GCF_019955895.1 Pseudomonas sp. GL-B-12 | reverse complement strand
GTGAGGGAGGTGCGGGTGGGGGTAAAATGGCGTGCTTTATTATTGTTGTATTGCACGGCCGGGGCGAAAATCTGAATTGCTCAGACCAGATTTTTTACGCGTACGATTTTTTGTATTACGCAGTACCCACGATTCCTTACTGCACGAAAAAGGCGTTCGCCTTTACTGGCGTTTTTAAACTTTTCCTGCAGTCGGCTTAGGCACATTTCGAGACCCCGATAATGTTCGGGTTCTCTGCCGATGCTACGGATAAGGTCGTCCTTGCTGACCACGCGATCATCATGGTGCAGCATTTTTTTAAGCAGCGTGGCCTCCAGGCCAGTCAAGGCAATCTCCACGTCATCTTTGATCAACGCGCCACTGACATCGCTCAGTCGCCAGGTTTCAGTCGGCGGCACGTGCGGTTTGGCCGGCTGGGGGACACATTCCCTGGTGTCATTCCTGGAGTTGTCTGCAGTTGATGTGAAATGAGTAAATTTCGACACGGATTGCGCAGCTTGCCATTCGGACTTGAACGTCGAAAGTATGCGCTGCGTATCATGCTTGATAACCGGAGGCGCCATTTTGGCCACATGCGGGGAAATAAATTCCATAAGCTTGGGGGCAGAAGTGGGTGGGGCAACGCCCTCAAAAAACATCTTTGCCTGTGACGTGCCGTAAGTGTTATATCGCTTGCTGGACAGTAATGCCTCAAGCTCCAGTTGTAGTGCGGGGTTGTGAGTAACCACGACAAAGTATTTTCTGGGGAGGTTTATGCTGCTATCCATGGCTCTCTCCTGAGTTGCGCGTCTGGGTCTTGGTTTAAAGGTTGTCGGCAGGGGAGTAATGACTCCCTTGAAAGTAATCAAAGGGCAGTGCGCGTGCCAGTATATGGCTAGCAGCATGCTCGACTCTGTCCGCTATAAAGGCGACTTTTGTGTTGTGAGTGAGCGTGGTCATACGTTCGTGGAGACGATTGAATAACTCTGGGTTGCCACTGAGCTTGAGGCTCAAGTCTAGTGAGGAAGTGGAAATCTTTATATAGTCGAATAGATTCAGGGTTGTAAAGATTTCGATACTTTCATCGTCGATGTTGTAGTCGTCGAGCGCGATTTCTATGCCGTGATCTTTCAACAGATATACGTTGTGAAGGATTTTCTTTTTTTCTGCGAAGCTGACTGCGGAGAGGGGGAGCTCATTGAGCACGATAACCAGCGTCTGGCCAAATTCGCGCAGAGCAGCGCCGGACTGTATCAGCTCTTCCGTGAGCGCAGAGTTGGCGAGATCTGACTGTCCTACGCAAACAAATCTACGGCTTAAGTATTTATTTCCGTTGGTGGTGTTGTGATCTTTCAGCGAAAATGCAATCAGCCGGGTTTGCATCAGTACTTCACTGTAGATCCCACTCATCTGATGCGCCTCTGGCGCGCAGGGCGCGGAAGCACAGTCGTCAAAATGTATTCTGATCTCGCTGCCAAACGGGCAATCATCCCGAGTGAGGATCAATTGTCGAGACAGGTAATGCTCTGCGTGATCGTAGAGTCGCACGCTCCCTGTTGCGTTCATAAAACAGAAACTCCCTTCTACATTAAGAATCAGGATGTCGAGATCAGACCCCTGATTAAACGATATCCATGCCCACGGATACTTTGAATGGCGTTGCTGCCATACATGCCTTTTATTTTGCCGCGAAGGCGGCTGATCGACTTTTCCAAGGCTCTTGGGTCATAAAAATTTATATTCAGCCCCATGATCCTGGCGATTTCATCATGGCTCAATATTTGGTTTTTGGTTTGGGAAAAAGCCTCAAGAATTTTCATTTCCGCAAACGATACATCCAGTTTTTTGTAGTCGCCAATAAGGCACATACGAGTGGGGTCCAAAAGCAGATTATGCTTTTTTTGCCATTCCGGACTGTCAAAAAACTCGGTCAGTACGTCAGTATTTTCGTCTGCAACAGTGTCGCAATTAATACAGTAGTCGGCCCCGGCCAGATAATATTTCATCTTGTTGTAGGTGCCTTTACCGGTGATGGCTACAAAAATTATTGACGCCAAATTATCGGCGCGAATATTTTCTACCAGGGTAAGGCTTTCAACAAACGCTTGAGGGCTGTCGATAACGATAAAAATGGCACGGTATGAATGGGTATTCTTGTTTCTTTTGAATGAGTTGCTATAGCACATTGCATCAACGGCAATATCCTTGCCTGCGTGGCTTGCGACTAATTCCCTAAAGCCCTCAGCTAGCGTATGGGTTCGCCCAATGGTGAGAACACCTGTCTCCTCCTTCACGTCGCTGTGGCCTGTAGTCGTTATTTTCCCTGTAAGCATCATGCTTTGACTCGGATGGGTGCGGGCATTTGAATGTTAAAGCACCAATTCTCGCTTGTGACTGACAATTGGTAACATTTCACTGTTTTTTCAGACGGTCGTCTCGTTTTTTTAACATCGCCGGTGATTCTGGCGTGATCGTTTGCCTGTCGGTGGTTCGAGATGCCTAATCATTGATGGCAATCTCATGGCTTTGCGCGGCATAGCATTGTGCCATCTATTGTCTCAATGTCCCGCATTTTCGCCCCCATATGACCGTGAATCTCGCTAAAGTTGCAGCTGCCTGATTTTTTTTGTTTGGGGGTCATGAGGCTGCAGGACTTTGTTGTTTTAAGTACGAGTTGTTGCACTTCTCTGGCTCAGCACTCTCCAATGTTAACTGTTATCTAACGTTCGTGTTGGTGTTGGTGGTCATGGACATTTCATAACATCGAGTTTTATTAATCGGCCTGATGCGCTTTACTGTCGTGTTGGCGTTGAGTTAGAGCGAAACCGACGCATTGGTATTTGTCGTTGATGGGGGGATTGATGGATCTTTGGACAACCATAACGGTGTTGATTTTAGGGATGGTCGAAGGTCTGACGGAGTTTTTGCCTATATCAAGTACAGGGCACCAGATTGTTGTCGCGGACTTGCTCAGCTTCGGCGGCGAGCGAGCCATGGCCTTTAACATCATCATTCAATTGGGCGCGATCCTGGCGGTTGTCTGGGAGTTCCGTCGCAAGATTCTCGAGATCGTTACCGGCTTACCGACCCAACGTAATGCGCAACGTTTCACCTTGAATCTATTAATCGGTTTTCTTCCGGCAGTGGTCTTGGGAGTGTTGTTCGCCAATAAGATCCATGAGTATCTGTTTAACCCGATCACTGTAGCAGTGGCATTAGTGGTGGGTGGCATCATCATGTTGTGGGCCGAGCAGCGGGAGCATGTGGTGTATGTCGACCATGTTGACGATATGCGCTGGACCGACGCCCTTAAGGTCGGTTTCGCGCAATGCCTGGCGATGATTCCGGGCACTTCGCGCTCTGGGTCGACCATTATCGGTGGGTTGCTGTTTGGTCTGTCGCGTAAGGCTGCCACGGAGTTTTCGTTCTTTCTGGCGATGCCGACCATGGTCGGTGCCGCCGTGTATTCAGGCTATAAGTATCGGGATCTGTTCCAGACCGGCGACCTGCCAGTGTTTGCGCTGGGTTTCGTGACGGCGTTCTTTTTCGCCATGATCGCCGTGCGTGGTTTGCTCAAGTTCATCGCCGGCCACAGTTACGCCGTGTTCGCCTGGTACCGGATCGGATTCGGTTTGCTGATTCTGGCAACGTGGGTATTCGGTTGGGTTGACTGGAGCGGGGCTGCAGCGCCCTGACGCTCGCACCAGGCTGCAGGACATGCAGCCTGGTCGCAGGGAGGCGGCTAACCGTTAACGCCCCTCAAGCAGCTCCGCAGCTTGATCCAGCAACGCCAAAGGTTCTTTGGCCTTGTGAATATCCACCGACAGTAACTGCCGAAACTTGCGTGCTCCCGGAAACCCGGTGCCCAGCCCGAGCACATGCCGGGTGATGTGGTGCATCGAACCGCCCGCGTCGATGTGTGCAGCGATATACGGTCGCAGTTGCGCCAGTGCTTCGGCACGAGTGATCACCGGTGCCGTGCTGCCGAACAGCTGCTGATCCACCTCGGCCATCACATAAGGGTTGTGATACGCCTCGCGGCCCAACATCACGCCGTCGAACGTCTGCAAATGTTCGTGGCAGGCCTCCAGCGTCTTGATCCCGCCGTTGAGGATAATCTCCAGCTCAGGAAAGTCCGCCTTCAACCGCGCCGCCACGTCGTAACGCAGGGGCGGAATGTCCCGGTTCTCCTTCGGCGACAACCCCTCCAGAATCGCAATCCGCGCGTGCACGGTAAAACTGGTGCAGCCGGCCTCGCGAACCGTACCGACGAAATCACACAGTTCTTCGTAGCTGTCGCGCCCATTAATGCCGATACGGTGCTTGACCGTCACCGGAATCGACACCGCATCACGCATCGCCTTCACACAATCGGCCACCAACTGCGGATGCCCCATCAGGCACGCACCGATCATATTGTTCTGCACCCGATCACTCGGGCAGCCGACATTCAGGTTCACCTCGTCGTAACCATGCTCCTGCGCCATCCGCGCGCACGCGGCCAGGTCCAGCGGCACACTGCCGCCGAGTTGCAGGGCGAGCGGGTGTTCGGCTTCGTTGTGACGCAGGAAGCGTTCGTGGTCGCCGTTGAGAAGCGCGCCAGTGGTGACCATTTCGGTGTAGAGCAGGGCGTTTTTCGACAATAGGCGTAGGAAAAAACGGCAGTGGCGGTCTGTCCAATCCATCATCGGCGCGACGGAGAAACGGCGGGAGAGCGGGGCGGGTATGGCGGTGGTTACGGACATGGGGGATCTGGAATCGGTGAGGCTGGGAGGTGGGGGAGTTTATCAGGAATGGGCTGGTGG
>NZ_JAHBCX010000073.1:0-5574 GCF_019955895.1 Pseudomonas sp. GL-B-12 | reverse complement strand
AAACACTACAAGACCCCGCTGACGCCCCCACCCGCACAACCCCCAACCGAACATCTATCCTTCATATAGGTCAACCAAAGGAGTACCAGGACCGGAGGATCGTTCATCGTGCATATCGCTGACATCACCATGTTCTACGCCCCTGCCAGCGGTGGCGTGCGCACTTATCTGGATGCGAAGCACCGTCGCCTGGGCATCAAGCCGGGCATTCGCCACAGCTTGCTGATCCCCGGATCGTCGTTGAGTGAGCAAGATGGCATCTTCACCGTTCCGGCCCCTGCCCTGCCCTTCGGCAAGGGCTATCGCTTCCCTCTGCGTCTCGCGCCCTGGCGCAATGTCCTGCAAGACTTGCAACCCGATCTGATCGAAGTCGGCGACCCCTATCTCACCGCATGGGCGGCGCTGGATGCACGGCGGCAACTCGATGTACCGGTCATCGGCTTCTATCACTCGGACCTGCCGCTGCTGGTCAGCAACCGCATGGGCCATTGGGTGACCAACAATGTCGAGGCCTATGTCAGCAAGCTCTATGGCAACTTCGACCGGGTCCTGGCGCCCAGTCGGGTCATGGCCGACAAGCTCACCGGGCTTGGGGTCAGGAATGTGTTTGTGCAACCGTTGGGCGTCGACCTGCAAACCTTCAATCCCGATGCCAGAGACCCCGGGCTGCGGGCCGAGTTGGGCCTGGACGAAAACACCCGGTTGCTGATCTTCGCCGGGCGCGGTTCCATGGAAAAAAACCTGCCGGTGCTGCTCGAGTGCATGAAACGCCTGGGCCGACGCTATCACCTGCTGTTGGTTGGCTCGTCGATGCCCACGGCCGTGCCGTCTAACGTGACCGTGATCGACGAGTTCTGCCCGGCCGTACAAGTTGCCCGCCTGATGGCCAGTGCCGATGCACTGTTGCACGCCGGTGATCAGGAAACCTTCGGCCTGGTGTTACTCGAAGCCATGGCCAGCGGTATACCGGTGGTGGCCGTGGCGGCCGGGGCCTTCGAGGAAATCGTCACCGACGACTGCGGCGTGCTCTGCGCACCGAACAATCCCGCCGCGATGGCCACCGCCGTTCGAGAACTGTTCGGGTCAGGCAGCGTAGCCTTGGGCCAACAAGCGCGATTGCATGTCGAACGGCATTACGCCTGGGATACGGTGGTCAACAGCTTGTTGCGCCACTACCACGCCGTGCTCGGCAGCCAATGGCCGCTGACAGCTAATGGTTGAGCCCATGAACAGTCCCGCTTTACTGCTGGTACTGCACGACGTGGCACCGCCAACCTGGGCCGATTACCAGCCGTTCGTCAAAGCCGTCGACGCCTTGGGTGGCGTACCGATCACCTGGCTGGTGGTACCGGATTTCCACAAACACAACAATCTGGATGCCCATCCGCAATTTTGCCGCCAGCTCAGTGCCAGGGTTGCCCGGGGCGACGAACTGGCGCTGCATGGCTATTTTCACTGCGACGACGGGCCGCTGACCAGCAATCCCCGCGACTGGTTCATGCGTCGGGTCTACACCCACGAAGGCGAGTTTTACCGTTTGTCGCAGGAAGCCGCCCTCGCCCGCTTGCGTTTGGGTATCGAGATGTTCCACCGGCATGACTGGCCGCTGGAGGGGTTCGTCGCCCCGGCCTGGCTGATGAGTCAAGGCACTCGCCAGGCATTGCGCCAATTGCCACTGAGTTACACCAGTGACTCGCAGCATCTATACCGTTTGCCGGATTTCACCGCGTTCGAGGCGCCGGGGCTGATCTGGAGTGCGCGCAGTGCCTGGCGCCGAGGTGTATCGAAGCTCGTCAGCGACCGGCGTGAACAACGCTGGCAACACGCCCCGGTGATTCGCCTGGGCCTGCACCCGGTGGACATGCGCCATGAGTTCTCGCGTCGATACTGGCTACAAACCCTCGAACGCCTGCTCGACAACGGACGGGTGCCAATGACCAAGGCCCACTGGCTGGCGCCGCAAAACGACCGAATGGGCCGTGCCGCATGAGTCGCGGACTGCTGTTGCTCGTCGGCCTGCTCGCGGCAATTCTGATTTGGCGTGCGGTGGGCCGGTGTTTTTACTGATGCTGGGCCGCCCGCTGCTAACGAAATTGATGAAACTCAAGCAGGCTTAGGCTTGTCTTCGGGCTCTTGCTGCAACTGCTCCCACAACTGCGCGGCATCAGGAAACTCCGTACCGGTTTCAGGCCCCATGTCATCCGGGTCGTAGCGGCTCAGGCAACCCTCGCCCAGCGTGGAGGGAGCCTTTGATGTAGCTTTGTCCAGTGGATCGGCCATGGTCATGTCCTCGGTGCAAAAACGGCGAAGGGCCTGAAGCGATTGAACGCCCAGGCCCTTCGAATTTCAACTGTGCCGCAGGTCCGTCAGAAGACGACGGTCTTGTTGCCGTGCACCAGCACGCGGTCTTCCAGGTGATAACGCAAGCCACGGGCCAGCACCATTTTCTCGACATCACGGCCGAAACGCACCATGTCTTCGATGCTGTCGCTGTGGCTGACGCGAACCACGTCCTGCTCGATGATCGGGCCGGCATCCAGCTCTTCGGTCACATAATGGCAGGTTGCGCCGATCAGCTTCACGCCACGCAGGGAGGCCTGGTGGTACGGCTTGGCACCGACGAACGACGGCAGGAAGCTGTGGTGAATGTTGATGACCTTGTGCGCGTATTCGCTGCACAACTCGGGCGGCAGGATCTGCATGTAGCGGGCAAGCACCACCACTTCGGCGTCGTGCTGCTTGACCAGGCGCGAAACCTCGGCGAAGGCTGGCTGCTTGTCCTGCGGATTGACCGGGACGTGGTAGTACGGAATACCGTGCCACTCCACCATGCTGCGCAAGTCATCATGGTTGGAAATCACACAGGAAATTTCGCATTCCAGTTCATCGCTGTGCCAGCGGTGCAGCAAGTCGGCCAGGCAGTGCGACTCGCGGCTGGCCATCAGGACCACGCGCTTCTTTTGCTCGGTATCGGTGATGCGCCAGTCCATAGAGAACTCTTCGGCGATCGGGGCAAAGGCCTCACGAAACGCTTCGATACCAAATGGCAGGGAGTCGGCACGGATTTCGTGACGCATGAAGAACCAGCCACTGAGATTGTCCGAGTGATGGCTCGCTTCAGTGATCCAGCCGTTGTGTGATGCCAGAAAGTTACTGACTTTGGCAACGATGCCAACACGGTCCGGGCAAGAAATCACCAGACGAAAAGTGCGCATGAGGGGGAAACTCCAGAACTTCGCAAAGGCCGCCATTCTAGCGATTGCGCAGCAAAACTGCAGTATTGTTGACGTTTCGCCCCGCCGGAAGGTCGGTGCGGCAGGGTGGGCAGTACCGGTACCGGTTCGCCCGGATGCTCTAGCGGTACCGGTCAATTGTTAATTTATGTATATCTGTCAGACCGGGACCACACTAATAACTGCATTACCAATGCGCGCCAAAACCCCGGCAATTAAATTAAATAAACTTGCCTTAAATGTTTACTTGATGAAACACCGTGACTATTATTGCCGCACTGTCACCTGCCATCCAGCGTACAACATAAGGTAGTCACCATGTCCTTGATCAACGAATATCGCGCCACCGAAGAAGCTATCAAAGAGCTGCAAGCCCGTTTGAAGAACCTGTCCCAAGACGACAAACTGCAAACCGAGCTGGAATTCGAAGGCAAACTGCGCACCCTGATGGGCGAGTACTCCAAGTCCCTGCGTGACATCATCGCGCTGTTGGATCCAGAATCCAAAACCAAGGCACCACGCGGCGGTGCAGTGAAAACTACCGGCACCAAACGTGCTCGCAAAGTTAAACAATACAAAAACCCGCACAACGGTGAAGTCATCGAAACCAAAGGTGGCAACCACAAGACTCTGAAAGAGTGGAAAGCCAAGTGGGGCGGTGACGTGGTGGAAGGCTGGGCTACCCTGCTGGGCTAAGCCTCAGAGCTTGTCGCAGACGGATCCGTGACAAAAAATAACGCCAGCAAATGCTGGCGTTATTTTTTGCGGGGTATTTAAGCCCTGGCATGTTCGATTTCAAAGATGCAAACGCTGGCGCAGTCCCTGGACATAATCCTGCCACTCACTGAGCACCCCCTGCTGAAACGGAGTAGCACTAACGCTCAATTGGGCCGTGGCTTCTACAAAACTTTCAAGGGTATTTGGCGCCCCCCACTCGGGTTCCGACAAACGTTTCTGACAGAATATTCGCCAGCGTTCCTGCTCTTCGGGATTCAACGTCTCGGGAAAGTTGCGTGCGCGATATCGAAACAGCAATTCAGGCAAACGTTCGTCATCGAAAGGCCACTGCTCTTGTGCCAATTGCATCGGGTCAACGGTTCTGACTTGTTCACACAATCGCCGATCCCGATCACCGATAAATCCATCATATAACTGTTGCTCCGGATCCTGGCTCGGGGAAAAGTCTTCGCGAGCATAAATCGCCAGGATTTTATCCAGCCAAACTTTCTGCGCGTCATTTAGCCGCAACACCCGCTGCTGATATAGCGCCATATCCAGCCCCAGGCGTTGCTGGTCTTCTTTGCGAAGTACCGACAACGGTGCCACCACCGGGCACTTGTTAATGTGAATCAGCTTCAACGGCACCGGCAACTCGCCTTCGGCCAGTTCGTCGCGGCGGGTATACAAGCGCTGGCGCAAGCTTTCGGCATCCAGGTCGAGCAGGCCTTGGGGATCGAGGTGCAGATCACAGACAATCAGGGCGTTCTTGTTGCGCGGGTGCCAGGCCAGCGGCAACACCACACCCACATAGCTGCGCGCGGCCGAAAATCGCCCGGAAACATGCACCAGCGGTTGCATCAGGCGTATCTGGTCCATGACTTTCTGCTTGCTGCGCAGTTGAAACAACCAGTCGTACAGCTTTGGCTGTTTTTCCCGTATCAGGCGCGCCAGGGCGATCGTCGCGCGAACGTCCGACAGCGCTTCGTGGGCATTGCCATGATCAATACCATTGGCAGCGGTCAGGCGTTCGAGCCTGAGCGTGACCCGCCCCTCGTCATCGGTCGGCCAGACCATGCCATCGGGGCGCAAGGCATAGGCGGCGCGCACCACATCGATCAGGTCCCAGCGGCTGTTGCCGCCCTGCCACTCCCGCGCATAGGGGTCGAAAAAGTTTCGGTACAGACTGTAGCGAGTCATCTCGTCATCGAAACGCAAGGTGTTATACCCCGCGCCACAGGTACCGGGCGCCGCGAGTTGGGCATGCACCCGGGTCATGAAATCGGCTTCGCTCAAGCCTTGCGTCTGCAGTTGCCCGGGAGTGATTCCGGTGATCGTGCAAGCAGCCGGATGCGGCAGGATGTCATCACTGGGCTGGCAGTAAAGGTTGACCGGCTCGTCGATTTCATTGAGATCGAAGTCAGTGCGCAGGCCGGCCATTTGCAACGGACGGTCGCAACGGGGATTGATGCCAGTGGTTTCGTAGTCGTACCAGAAGATGGAGGTCACGGGCGATTCCTGAACTGAAGATCGGCAAAGTCTAGGCGTTCACCTCCCGCCCCGGCCAGTAGTCTTGTTATTCAAGCACCTTGCGCGACTCACCATGCAATACATAGTTATGTCG
>NZ_JAHBCX010000072.1:0-6716 GCF_019955895.1 Pseudomonas sp. GL-B-12 | reverse complement strand
GGTCACGACTCAGTACCCGAATTTCTTGACGACCATAGAGCGTTGGAACCACCTGATCCCATCCCGAACTCAGCAGTGAAACGATGCATCGCCGATGGTAGTGTGGGGTTTCCCCATGTGAGAGTAGGTCATCGTCAAGATTAAATTCCGAAACCCCTATCTGCGTATGCAGGTAGGGGTTTTGTTTTAGTAGAAGTCACCAATTTTCACTGGCACGTTAAAGTTCTAACGGGCCGGTCACAGAATTTCTTGACGACCATAGAGCGTTGGAACCACCTGATCCCATCCCGAACTCAGCAGTGAAACGATGCATCGCCGATGGTAGTGTGGGGTTTCCCCATGTGAGAGTAGGTCATCGTCAAGATTGAATTCCGAAACCCCTGTCTGCTTACGCAGACAGGGGTTTTGTCGTTTCAGGGGTACTGAAAAGCCCGTTGTGGTGCCTCTCCACAACGGGCTTTTTCACGTCTTACGCAAACAGCTTCAGCACATTGTTCATCGCATCATCGGCAAAACCCTGTACGAAAGCCTTGAAGCCCGGCAGCGTCTCGGCACCTCCCTGCGCCGGCTCGGCGATGATGGTCCAGGTGGCTCGGGACTTGCCCGCATTCAGTGGTTCAACGCTCATCGCTGCCCACAGATTGGCCACACCCAGGGTGTTGTAGATAGTGGTCCAGGTCATGTGCCGTGCCTGGTCGTCCCGGGAGTTGAGTTGCTCGACCACCAGGTTGCCGTCCTTGAAAAACTTTTTGCGCAGCGATGACACACCTTCGCCGGTCATTTCGATGTGCGACAGCGCCGGGATGAAGCGATCGAAGCCGGCAAAGTTACCGACAACGGCCCATACCTGCGCGGCATCGGCGGGCACCTCCACCGAGGACACCACGTGGCAGCCTTGAGGGTTTTTGATCAGGGTATCGGGTTGCAGAGTACTCATGGTCTTGCTCCGTTTGGTTGAGTCAGATGAAATTGATTTCTTTGAGGTAGTCGCAGCCGCGACGCAGCAGCGCCGGGGACTTTTGCGGGTAGTGCGCGCCCATTAGCCGAACACCGGCCTGGGCGTTGTCGTGACCGATCATCGAGATATCGCCGATGTCCTCCTCGAAGCCGTTGAGGTAGAACCCCAGCACGCCGAACAACGCGTTGTCGCTGTCGACCCGATCCAGCTGCTGTTGCCAGTCGGCGACGCTGACCATCGCGAATTCGCGTCCCGCCTCGCGGAAGGACGCCACGTAGTTGTCCCAGCTCAAGGGCTCGGGGTTGTGCAGGTTGAATACCGCTTGTTCCGGTTGATAACGACTGGCGTGGAAGGCGATGAATCGGGCGAGAAAGTCCACCGGCATCAAGTCGAAGTTCAAGGCGAACTCCGGCACCTGGCCAAGCTGGATCGAGCCCTTTAGCATCAGCATCAGGCGATTCTTGTGCGGCTGGCACACGCCCGTAAGGCTGTTGAAGCTGATGTTGCCGGGGCGGTAGAGATTGACCCGCACCCCAAGCTCCCGGGCCCGTTCGAGGATGCGCTCGCCCACCCATTTGGACAGGTTGTAGCCGTTCTTGATGTAGATCGGTGGTGTAGGTGCGGCCGGCAACTCAAGCACTCGGCCATCGGCGGATATCGTGCTGGAGGCCGAGAGCGTCGAGACGAAATTGAAGATTTTTTTGCTGCGTCCTTCGCACAGGCGCAAGCATTCGAAAATCGGCTCGACGTTGTCCCGGGCCAGCGACTCGTAATCGAGGACGTGATTGACGTTGGCCGCGTTGTGCACCAGAGCGCCAAACTCCTGATCCAGTCGCTGGTAAACCTCGGGCACCAAACCGAGTTCCGGCCGCGTGATGTCTGCCGCGTAAACCCGCACCCGGGTCAAATCCAGATGTTCCAGACGGTTCTCCTGCAACGCCTGGGCAAAGCGCTCGTCCGCCGATTGGCCATTGCCGCCGCGAACCAGGCAGGCGACTTCGCTGGCACCCCAGGCCAGCAACGCTTCGACGATGTGTACACCGACAAAACTGTTGGCACCGGTGACGATCACCTTGTGCACATCGCCCATGCGGCTGACGGGCAGCGGCTGAACATCCAGTTCGCGGAACGCATCGCGCATGGCCTGTTCGCTCAGCACTTCTTCGCTGCCGGAGCCGCGTACCAATGTCGCCAGTTTCGCGAGGGTGGGCATTTCGATGAAACGGTTGATCGAGATGCTGCGCCCGAACTCTTCGCGCAATCGCAGGAGCATGCGCGACAGCAGGATCGAGTGCCCGCCCAGATTGAAGAAGCTTTCGTCGGTGGAAATGTCGCTCGCCGGCAGCTCCAGCAACTGCGCCCAGATCTCCAGCAGCAGGGCCTCATCGGGGCTGACGGGCAGACGTCGTGGAGGGCGCTCGGTGACGTTGAGCGGCAGCTCCAGAAGCGCTTTGCGGTCGACCTTGCCATTGCTGGCGTAGGGCATGCCTGCCAGCTCGGTCCATGCAACGGGGAGCATGTAGTCCGGCAGGTGCTGTTTCGCGTGGGCCTTCAAGGCTTGGCGGGCGCCGCCGGGGAGGTCTTCCCGGGGTTGAGCAAGGAAAGCCAGAATCCGCCGCTGGCTATCAATGACCACGGTAACCTGGCGGTACAACTGGCTGTCGCGCAGGCAGCGCTCAATCTCTTCCGGCTCGACCCGGAAGCCGCGAATCTTCACCTGATTATCACGCCGACCGCACAGCTCGATCCCTTCCGCCGTCCACTTCGCCATGTCCCCGGTGCGATAGACGCGCAGGGTCCGGCCATCAGGCAAGTTCAGGTCCAGATAACGCTCAGAGGTTTGCTGCGGGTTGTTCAGGTAACCCAGGCACACGCCTGGGCCGGCGATGTACAGCTCACCGACGGTCTGTTCGGCCACCGGTTGAAAGTCATCATCGAGAATCAACACCTGGCTGTTGGCGATCGGTGCCCCCAGCGAGCGGTTGTTGTCGCCCGTCTGTAGGCGTCGCGCCGTAATCAGCACCGTGGCTTCGGTGGGCCCGTAGAGGTTGTAGAGCTTGCCCTGACGGCTCAGTTGCTCGATGACCCACGGCTCGCAGACATCGCCGCCGGTCATCACATGATCCAGGCACTGCAACTGCTCCAGAGGCAGGATGCTCAACAAGGCCGGGGGCAAAAAGGCGTGGCTCAGTTGCCAATGACGAATCAGTTCCACCAGTTGCAGGGGATCACGGCGTTGGTCATCGCCGGGCACGATCAGCTCGGCGCCTTGCAACAGGGTGGGGAAGATGTCGATCAGTGATGAGTCGAAACTCAACGAAGAAAACTGCAACACCCGGCTCTGTCCGGTCAGTTGCACATAGTCGGCGTACCAGTGGGTGAAGTGCGCGAGGTTGGCCTGGCTGAGTAGCACGCCCTTCGGATGGCCGGTGGTACCCGAGGTGTAGAGCGCCATGCAGGGCGCATCGAGGTCGGGGCGTTGGCGCATCAACGGTTGAGTGAGGTCTGCTTCATGGGCGCCGATACTGCTGATGTCCAGCCCTGGCATCTCGCTCGCCAGGGGATGCTCGCCGTCATGCAGCAACAACACCGCGCCGGCGTTCGACAGGATGTACTGCTGACGTTGCAACGGATGGCTTGGCTCCAGCGGCAAGTACACCGCGCCGCTGCCCAGGATCGCCAGGATTCCCGCATACAGCGCACTGCATTTGGGCAGACAGATCGCGATGACGACCGGGCCTTGATGCTGATCCAGCAGCGGCAGACGTTGTTGGATGGCGCGGCTGTGTACGTGCAACTGGCGATAGTCGAGGGTGTTGCCGGCGATGCTCAAGGCCGGATGGTCGGCGCTCTGGATGCATTGTTGCTCCAGCCTTTCGATCATCGGCGTTAGCGCGAGTTGTTGCAGTCGTGGGTCAGCGGTGGCATTGAGGCGATGCACGAACGCGAGGCTGTCCAGGAACCGCAGGCTCTCGATGCGCTCGAAGCGGACAGGTACGGCGGGTACGGCGGGTACGGCGAGCCGAAAATAGTCGGCATCCCTCGAGTAGCGGCTGACCAGCAGCGCCACGTGGTCAACCAGTGCTGTCATGGCCTGCATACGCAACGCCTGGCCGTTACCCGACGGTTCATCGGCGATAGGTACACGGCTCAGCAGCGTTGAACCATGCCAGCACAACACGTCCAGCGATGGCAGGCCGGACGCCTGCGGCAGGCCAAGGCCCAATTGCAATGTCAGGCGTGGCGCCTGACAGGTGAACTGGAGCGACGTACCATCGTCGATCAGTAGATCCGCAGGCCCCGGCATTTCGTCGAGTGCGGATATCCGCGTCAGTGAGTGACCGTGTTGTTCGAGTTCCAGCGCCAGGTCGGTCATGGCCTGGCTTTGTCCGCTGAGCAAGATGTCGAGACGTCTCATGATGGGCTCCTCGTCAAACCAGGTAGTCGCTGAGGGCGGTTTGTACGCACGGCGAATCGAGCAGCGAACTGCTGTGGAAAAACCGCACAATGTTGGCCACCAGCGGGTGATGGCGATTGATCGGGAAGGCCAGTGCCGACACTTCGTTCTTGAGGGCGTGGCGCGTCGCGTCGTTGATCTGCAGTGCGTCGATCAGGCGGATGTCGAAGGATTTTTGGATGTCGTTGGTCAGGTAATGAGCAATGAACACCGGCAGGATCTGCGCGATGCACTGGCGGTCGTCTGCACTTGCGGCATGCCAGTAGATGCGTACCAGCCGCGCCCAAAAACCGGAGTGACGCCCCTCGTCCAGCAAGTGATCGGCCATCAGGCCCTTGATCGATTGCTTGACCGTGTCGTCCTTGGCGAACGCGGCGACATCACCGGTCACCGTGTTTTCAGCGATGGCCACGCAGATCAGTTCTACAGCGCTACGCAGGTGCTCCGGTGCGAGCGCCACGGCCGCTGGTATCGCCCGGCTCAGCTCGATCTCATCCGGCAACTCAATGGGGGTGATGCCGGTCAACGCGATGGTCTGTTGCATGAAATCCATCGCCACCAGCGCGTGGTAATCCTCGTCCACCACCACGGTCATGGCGTCATAGCGGCAGGCGAACGGGAACTCGACCGCGAAGCGATTCTTGGCGATGCTGCGGGCGGTTTTGTCGACGATCTCGGTTTCGAAGATCACCACATCGTTGATGAACTTGTAGAGGGTCTGCACCAGGGCGAAGTCGCGCTGTTCCGGGCATTGGCGCAGAAAGGTTTCGCTCAGCACCAGCGGTTGGCGGCTCAAGGGGTAGATCAGTTTGTCGTCGTTCTCCAGCACGCGGCGCGGGCGCGTACGGATGGTCGCGCGGCTCTCCCAGGCGTCGGCGAAAGATTGGTAGTCGGTGGCGTTCATGCGCTCACCTCCACGACGGATTCGTTCATGCTCAGGCGCAACCCGTCCCACAGGGCGATACGACTTTCCACTGCGGCGATAGCGCTGGCATACACGTCTTCCTGCCGTTGCGGATCGCTATCGACCAGTCGCGACAGGAGCTTTTCCGCTGCCGGGCCATGGTCCTCGGAATCGACCTCAATGTGCCGTTCGAGGTAGTACCGGAAAGTCGGCGCCTGCGCGATGCCGATGCCCCAATCGTCGAGGATGCGCTGGAACATCTGCGGGATAACGCTTTCGCGACCGTGCAGAAACGCCGCCGCCACACTGTGACCCGGCGCATGCAGTGCTGTGTGCAGCGTATGGCGAACGAAATCTGCGGCCGTCGGATCGACGTTGACGCTCTGCAAGGCCACGTCGTAACTCACGCCTTCTTGTTGCAGGGCCACGAAGCGTTCGATGGCAATGGTGCAGGCGCCGACTTCGCGCATTGCATCCAGGTACAACTCGAAGTGGCTGTAGTGGCCCTGGGCCGGGCGATCATCCGACTCTTCACCCAGCACGATCTCGTTGATCAACCGCGCGGCCTGAGGATCCAGCGGTGGCAGCCAGGGCAGTCGCACGCAGGTCAGCTCCTGTTGCAGGCGCTTGGTCAGCGACATGAAGTCCCATACGGCAAACACGTGGGTTTCCATGAAGCGTCGCAGGACGGGCAGCGAATGTATTTCAGAAAAGATCGGGTGTTCGCTAAGTTCGGATTTTTTTTGAATCAGACGTTCTTTAGTTGGTTTCATGGATGAGCCTGTAATTGATCTTTGGTAAGAACTAATCAAGCACTGAAGTTCGCTGAAGGTTTTCTCCTAACGAACAGGTACCTCAAACTAATTGATCTTTTTCAGTGCCATGGATGCCGAGTGGCTGAGGCGTTGTAGCCGTTTGTGGCTGACGGCGAAGAAAAACTAATACACATATAAAGTATTGATCAAGTTGTTTCGGTATTATTTTAGTATTCAACTTTTTTGAAGATGATAAGTTTCAATAAAACTTTTTATATTGGTTTTATTTGGGCGTGGTTACTCCTCCCGGCTTATATAAGTCAGAATTGAATAAAGAGTGAATGCCTCACTCGAAGTAACTTTTTTAGCGGGTGTCGTTGGGGATGTCTGAGGGGGTGGAAGTGGGGCGCGAGTGATGCCGATCCTTCCGTTCCCGTGATGAGGCTCCTTCCTTCGCTTCTGGGGGCAGGGACTGCTCCATTCGCACGGAGCGTCACCCGTTATTTGTCCTGGTTATCCAGAGTGGGCGTAAATCGAGGTGGCCGCCATTACTGAGGCATCACGCAAACGTTGTAACGGTCGGGTTTTAAGGCGGCGGGGCGTTGGGGCGCGGCATGGCGCCGCAAAGGTGGTGTGGTATGG
>NZ_JAHBCX010000071.1:0-6903 GCF_019955895.1 Pseudomonas sp. GL-B-12 | reverse complement strand
GGGCTGGGTTGAACGTCCATGAACGGACGCTCAACCCAGCCCACCGGAACCAGCAGGCTGAGGCCTGCCTGCTGGCTGTTCAGGGTTATGAGGTCTGACGTGTATCCCACTTATCGTCGTGGATCAGGTTCCCCTCAACGAAGGTCCATTCGATCTCCCGGTAAGCCAGCTGAATTTCTTCCATGGGGTAAATATTCTGTGAGGCCGGGTCTTTGAAGTTGTCGGTTTTCGCCTGGATGCTCACCACCCTGACGTCTTTCAGCACGACACGGTAATACTCGACTTCTTGCACCTCACCTTTGCTGCTGTCGTACCACCTGAACGTAGCCTCCATCAGTTCCTTGTTGTCGGAGAGCGCCTTGAGCAGAAGGGTGCTGGAGGAATCGAGTGCCTTGGTAAATACAAACGGTGTATGGACCCGCAAGCCGGATGCTTTGCCGCTACTGGGGTCATAAGGGAGGGTCAGGCCATGTTGCTGGGAAAGCACTTCGATGCTGCCCTCCCGTCCATGCACGGTCACCGAACCTTTGATTTCCTTGCCCTCTTTATCTTTCAGCCAGGCGTAAATGGGATTTGCCATATCAAGCTCCTTTTTCAGTTCACAGTTGCCGCGCTTGCGACAGGGGTTTTACGTCGGCCCCGGCCGTGGGTAGCGCGCAGGCCCCCGCTTCCGGCACCAGACGGATATCGACGCGACGGTTGGCCTGACGCCCCGCCTCGGTGTCATTGCTCGCGATCGGCTGGCTCTTGCCAAAGCCCTGCACCGCGAAACAGCTGTCGGGGATGCCGCCCATGCGTTGCATCCAGTCACGTACCGCTGCCGCACGGGCGCGGGATAACTGCAGATTGTGTTCGTCGCTGCCCACGGCATCGGTGTGCCCGGCGATGACGATCAGCCAGCCAGGTTGGGCCTTGATGCCGACCAAGGCATCGATCAGCACCCTGGTTGATTCGGGCTTGAGCCGGGCGCTGGCACTGCTGAACAGCGACAGACTGTCCAGGCGCACCGTTCGCGCGGTACGTGCCACCAGCGGGCGGGTCGACGGTTGCTTGTGATCGGCGATGGTCGTCAACACCCGGTCACGCAGGCGCTCGCCGTGATACAGACCAAAACCCAGAGCCATGGGGACGCCCAGGCGGTAGTACGAGTCCAGTCGCACCGCGTCCTCGCGCAGCACGTTCAACGCATCTTCACGCGGGGCGAACTCGGGTTGCCCAGGACGCGCCGTCGGCTCGATGGCTGTGTAGCGCCGCAGGTCGTCGCTGACCTGACGCAGCAGCAAGGTGTTCTGCCAGCCCGAGCTGGTAAGGGCGACAACGGCAGCGAAGGTGAACAGCCAAACCGCTGTCACGATTGCGCCACGCCGCGGCGAACGTTGTGCCTGCCGGGGTAGTAGAGTCAGTAAAGGATCAGGAAACGGCAGCGGTTCCCCCGTTGCTTGTACAGCGACATCGGCGTCCATCAGCGCGGTCTTGTCCCGCTGCCATTGCCGCCACAAGTTGCCGGCCACATGCCCGGGCAGAGTCGGTACCAAAGTGCAGGCCCACACCAGCGGCAGGCCGGCAGGCTGGCGACCGTCACGGCGGGTGAAGTGCGCCAGGACATATTCATCCAGCCACTCGGCGGCAGTGTTGATCTGAATACCGGCCTGCAATCGTTGAGTGCGGACTGCACTCTGGGCGGATTGCCGATACCAGTCGCTCTGGCTGAAGCTGGCCCCGGCCTGCAGAATGTTGCAGTGCTCCTGGCCTGCGCCCCAGCTGAACCAGGCCCCTTTGGCTGCCGGGGACTGCAAATAGCTGACCAGCATCAATGGCAACGTGAAGCCACGCTTGCGCGTCAGCGCGACCTGATGATTGAAGGTGTGCACCTGCCCGGCCAATACCGCAACATTGGTGTGCTCGCCCGGGTTGACGACAAACATCACACTGAGCTGTCCGCCCCACTGGGGACGCAAGGTCATGATGCTGTCGACCAGCCCCGGCAGCTGTTCCACACGGGAGACCCGCAAGTAACATCCCTGCTCGGTCAAGCGCTGCGCAGGATGATCGGCGCCCGCCTCGCCAAACAGGCCGGACAGGCCGTCGCCACAGACCAGCACCACAGGATGGCGGTAGTTCGCCGGTGGCATTGCGAAATCATCGAGCGAACCGGGCAGGTCCCGTTGCAGCGCTGCCTGACGCACTGCCCGGCCCCACGCCAGCGCAACACTGCCGACAACGATCAAGACCCCGACCACACGCGTCCATCCGCCAAGCGGGATGATCGCCAGCAGCATCAAGGCCAGCGCCCCTGCCCACAGCCAGAGCCCTTGTTTGAGTTTGAGCGTCATTGGCTCACCTCAGGCTGCTGCGGACAATAGCGTCGCCACAAGACTACCCAACCACTGATCGAGCCCGTACCAGACACCGACCAGCAACAGGCCGGCTACCAGGGCATTGACCAGGGGCGAGCGCAGGCCCGGGCTCACCGTAAGGCCTCGACCGCCGCTGACCGTTGCGGTCGACCGCCGATGCAATTGCAAAGGGGCGACCCGTTCATTCAGGGTGGTCAACAGTTGCTCGCGCTCCGGATCATTGATATCGGCATAAAGACCCTTGAAGCCCAGGGTCAATACCCGTTGGAACGCAGTCAACACAAGCGGATCCGCTGCGGGTTCGCGCAGCACCTCACGCATGTCCTCATAAAGGAACACCCCGGCCTGATGGCGATTGAAAAACTTCGTTTGCAAGGGTTCGCTGGCCCAGCGCGAATGGGCATTGTCGCGGGTGAGGTTGAGCATGGTTTCATCCAGCAACGCGCATTGCGCATGGCTGATATGGTCGATGCTGCGTTGCGCCAGGCCGGCCTCTTCGAGAGACTGGCGAACGCGCTCAACCTGCTGCACGCACAGCGCTTTGACTTCATCGCTGTTCTGCGCCGACGCCCCCTGCCGCAACTCGACCACCAGCAGATAGCTGTCCTGCAGCAATGCGTCGATATCAACCGCGTCGTGTTTTTTCGTTTCGATCAGGTTCATGCACGTAGTACCGCGAACAGTTCAAGTTTGACGTCGGCCAGGGTGCTCGGGACGTAGAAGGCACAAACGCCCTGAGCCAGAATGGCTTTGCCCTTGACATGGTTGAGGTCGAGGGCGAAGTACTGGTTTTCCAGGCGCAGGGGAATGGCCGCCGGCACATGGCTGAGGGACTGCAACGGCACGCCGTCGAGGGCGGCGTTGACCAGTTGATCGACTTCGTCCGGTGTACCGATCTTGCACAGGCGCGGGAACTGGCTCTGCAGTTGCACCGCTGGCAGGCGGCAACGCACCGACAGGTAGAAGTCGGCGCTGTCTGGCTCGCGCAGTCGATGGTCATCGAGGCGCACCTGCCAGCGATTGGCCGAACTTTCTTCAAGGTCCAGGGCAATGACCCGCGAAGGCAGGCTGGCCTCCAGCAAGGTGGAAATCATGCGCAAAAGTGGCGGGAACACACTTTCCAGGTCTTCGTGGCGGTAAGGCGGAATCTGCTCGACATCGTGTTCGAGGGAAAAGGTCAGCAGGCTGCCGGCCAGTTTCGTCAACTCCAGATAGACCTGCTCGGGAGGTCGCGCAGGCCAGGCCTTGAGATCGGCCAACACCGGCTGGTAAGTGTTCAAGGCATTGAGCAGCCAGAACAATGACACGTCGGCAACGGCGAAGTCGGCCATGCGTTGATTGCTTTCGCGGCGCATGCCCATCAGTCGCTGGCGTTTGGAGGACAGCTGGCTCAACAGGTTATCCAATTGCGTCAGCAACCCCGGGTGCGCGGCGAAACTGAGCAACGGCGGAATGTAATCGGGGTCAAGGCTCCAGGCGCCCTGCCCGTCGCGCATCAACCGTGCGATGGGACAGGTCAGGTAATCGCCGTTCTCGTCGTGCTCGAAGCGCAGGCTCAGCACCTGTTCCAGCACGCCGACCGATTGCACCTCATCGGTGTAGATGTCCTGCACCCGTCGCCAGTCCTGGCGATATCGGGTAGGCCGATCCCCTTGCCCGCCATCGAACAGGCAGTTGTTGCCATTGGCCTGCTCCAGCGGCAGGGCCAGCAGCAAGGTAGCTGTCTGGCTGTCACCGGTCTGCAGGCGCGACAGGTCGAGACCGGGGGGCAGCCGATCCACTTGATCGCTGTCGATCAGGGTACCGTCCGGCATCCGCAGATTGAGCCGGGTGGCCTTGAGCGTGCCCAGGCGCAGAGCTTCCAGGTCGAAGGCGACACTGCGAACGCCCCAAGGGTGCACCAGGCACAGACGAGCCAGGCACTCGTTGGCCCAGGCCTCCCAGCGCGCCTGCTGCTGGAATTGCTGTGGGGACAGCAATGCCCCCGCGGCCCACAAGGGGCGGTCGATTTTCATGAGGTCGTATCCCTACGAAGTGGCGTGGGTGTGAGCAGGAATCAGGCTTTCGCCTTGGGCATCTGCGAAACCAGCGACAGGTTGACGTCCATGCCTTCCACCTGGAAATGCGGCACGGCATACAACTTGACGCGGAAGAAACCCGGGTTGTCCTCGATGTCTTCGACGGTGACCCGGCCAGCCCGCAACGGGTGCGAAGCCTGCAGCGAGTCGCCCGGATCGTTCATCTCGGTGACCAGCCCGCTGACCCACTTGTTCAACTCCAGCTCCAACAAACGGCGATCCTTGGTGGTGCCGATGTTTTCGCGCTGGATCAGCTTCAGGTAATGGGCAATGCGTGACAGCAGGAAGATGTACGGCAGGCGCGCATTGATCCGGCTGTTGGCGGAGGCCTCCGGGGTGTCGTACAACGCCGGCTTCTGCGTGGAGTTGGCCGAGAAGAAGCACGCATAGTCACGGTTCTTGTAGTACGACAGCGGGATGAAACCGAGGTTGGCGAACTCGAACTCGCGAGTTTCCGGAATCATCACTTCCGAAGGAATCTTCACCTGATTGCCAGTGCCCAGATCGTACAAGTGGATCGGCAGGTCGGTGACCGCGCCGCCAGACTGCGGACCGCGGATCTGCACGCACCAGCCGTTGGCGATGAAACTCTTGACCATGTTGGCCGCGAAGGCGAACGAGGCGTTTGTCCACAGGTACTTGTCGTGGTCCGGCCCCTTGACGCTTTCGACGTAGTTGAAGCTGCGCACCGGAACGGTGTCCGGGCCATAAGGCAGACGGCCCAGCACACGGGGCATGAGCAAACCGATGTATCGCGCATCATCGCTGTCGCGGAACGCTTTCCACTTGAGGTATTCGGCACGGTCAAAGTAGTTGCCGATGTCTTTGATGGCGGCCACTTCTTCCATAGAGCGCTTGCCAAAAAAGGCTGGGCCGACGGAGCCAATGAAAGGCATGTGCGCTGCTGCCGAGACTTTGGAAATACTGCGCAGCAAGGCAATGTCTTGCGGGCTGCGGTCGAATTCGAAGTTGGAAATGGCAGCGGCGATCGGCTCACCGCCCGGTGTGTCGTACTCCTGGGTGTAGGTATGCATGTACAGACCGCTTTGCGCGATCTCTGGTGCATCCTCGAAATCCTGGACCAGGTGATCCTTGCTGATATCCAGCAATTCGATCCGCACGTTCTGGCGGAAATCGGTCTGATCGATCAACGATTTCACACCGCGCCAGGTGGACTCGACCCGCTGGAAATCCGGGTGATGCATCACAGCGTCCAATTGGCGGCTGATTTGCGCATCCAGCGATGCGATATGTTCATCCAGCAGTGTCCTGTCCAGACGCCGGACCTTGCGCGAAGACTGCTTTATCAACTTCAGGAAAACACTGACCGCAGCGGTAACACGCTCATCGACAGAAACGTCCGACAGTGCCTCGGAGCTTTGAAACATTTCAATCTCGCCCAACGCTTTTACCGGATTGAGATTGATCTTGCCAAACAGTGCGCCATACACACCCTGGCTTTCTTCAGGCAACACCGTAGTGCCACGCGATTGCATGTGAGAATGTTCGATAGACATTGTGAAAACTTCCTTTTAAACAGACCGAGGTTAATTAACGAACGGCTTGCGGAGCCAATGCAGCCAACTCGCCTCGCAGTTCGTCAGTCAGTGCCTCGTCCATGAGGATTCGCTCCAGCTCCAGACGAAACCTGGCATTGTCCAGAAGGTTGGACTTGAGGTCGCGCAGCAGGTTGCGCATTGCCAGCAGTGCGCGCAGCTGCGGAATTTGCCGGGCCACCTGCTCTGGCTCGAAATCCTTCATGCTCTGGAAACCCAGAACGACCTCCGCGTCGCTGGCATCCTCCACCAGGGTATTGGCCACCGCCAGCTTGAGCTCGGGAGAAAATTCGGCCAGTACGCTATCGAAGTTGTTCTTGTCGATGGCGACTTTGCTTCTCTCGGATAAAGGGCGCTGTTCCTTGCCGTTACTGTAGTCACCCATCACCATCAACTTGAGCGGCAATTCGGTTTTTTTCTGGGCATCGCCAGTATGCAAATCGAGTTTGATGTTGATTCGTGCCTTTGGCACTTCGTTTTGAAAACTACCAGAAGCCATAAATCCTCCTTGGATATTTGTAACTGCATGCACAGTTACAAATAATCAACTACAAAAATCTGGTTCAGCCATTGCATTGACATATCCAGATAAACTAACAGCCATCGTTCTCGATCTTTTCTCGACCGCAAAAAAATGAACCTTTTGAAGTGAAACTGCAATCAATGAAACAAAAGCTTAAAACTTTCCGGAGGCAATGGTGAACTATCGTACGAAGTCATTCTACCCACGACAAACATATAAAGACCGAACGTACACCGCGCTGGGAACTTACTCTCACTATAAAAAGCAATTTCCCTACGCTATTTAAGAAGTTTCCTACAAATAGCTTATTGGCGTGCTTTGAAGGCGACTCAATGCAGTCGGAGTGAAACCAGTCGATACGGTTTTCCAGGAAAACCAGGGGTGGGGTG
>NZ_JAHBCX010000070.1:0-7385 GCF_019955895.1 Pseudomonas sp. GL-B-12 | reverse complement strand
TTCGATTCACGCTTCCTCCCCACACTCGGTCGCCCTCATGCAGTTGCGCTTCACTTCGTTCGCTGTGGTCAGCTTACGACGGGACTTTCACCCGCAAGATTGCGCCCATGCTGGGCGCACAAAAAAACAGGCCGTCGAAACGGCCTGAAAATCCCCTGCTTTGTGGGTGCTGTTAACTGTGAGGCCTGTGGTGCCTGACCCGGCGCCTTCGCGAGCAAGCCCGCTCCCACAGATGGACGCGGACAAATGTGGGAGCGGGCTTGCTCGCGAAGACGGCATCAGCCACACCGCCGATGCCGGCGACTTACCGGTTTGGCTGCGGCGTCAGGCGCAGGTAAGGCTTGACCGCCCGATAGCCCTTGGGAAAACGCTGTTTGATTTCATCCTCATCCTTGAGCGACGGCACGATCACTACCTCATCACCGTCCTGCCAGTTGGCCGGTGTGGCCACCTTGTAGTTGTCGGTGAGTTGCAGCGAGTCGATCACCCGCAGGATTTCATGGAAGTTGCGGCCAGTGCTCGCCGGGTAGGTAATCGTCAGCCGGACCTTTTTGTTCGGGTCAATCACGAACAGCGAGCGCACGGTCAGGGTGTCGTTGGCGTTGGGATGGATCAGGTCGTAGAGGTCCGAGACCTTGCGGTCTGCGTCATCCAGGATCGGAAAATTGACCACGGTGTCCTGGGTTTCGTTGATGTCCTCGATCCACTTGTGGTGCGACTCCACCGGGTCCACCGACAAAGCGATGGCCTTGACGCCGCGCACTGCGAACTCATCCTTGAGCCTGGCGGTGAAGCCCAATTCCGTGGTGCACACCGGGGTGAAATCCGCCGGATGGGAAAACAGCACGCCCCAGCTATCGCCCAGCCACTGATGGAAACGGATGATGCCGGCGCTGGAGTTCTGTTCGAAATCGGGGGCGATATCGCCAAGTCTGAGACCCATGGTGCTGCTCCTTGTGAGTGCTTGATGGGTTCAACTGTGCCTGTGTTTTTTATCTATTAAAAAGAATAAATATCGATTTATTTAGATCATAAAGAAATATTAAATATCTGTTCACTGGACGTGCTCGCACAACCCGCCGAACATCGCCCCCAAGGTTCGAGAAGGCCTTGAGTTGCTGCAAAGAGGGAACTTCAAGGCGGGATTACGGGGGTGAACCCGTCTTGAAAATGTAAAAGCCCCGCCCGGTGCAATACCGGGCGGGGCTTTTTTTGTCTCGGTTACGCGAGCGCTATTACAACAGCGGGATCGAGTAGCTGAGGATCACACGGTTTTCGTCCTGCGAACGCGTGTTCGGCAGGTCGGTGCGCCAGGTAGCGTTTTTCCACGCCAGACCCAGGTTTTTCAGCGGACCTTCCTGAACGACATAAGCCACGCTCAGATCGCGCTCCCACTCGGAAGCACCATTGGCCGCCTCGCCACCCTTGGCGTTAAAGGTATCGATATTGTCGCCATGCAGGTACACCAGACCCGCCGTCAGGCCAGGTACGCCGACCTTGGCGAAGTCATACGCGTAGCGTGCCTGCCAGGTGCGTTCGCCGGCACGGCCGAACTTCTGGATTTGCGAGTCGGTGATGGTGTAGTTCGACGAACCGTCGCCCTGGTTCAGCCAAGGGAAGTCGCTGTCGCCGTTGCTGACCTGGTAACCGGCGCCGAAGGTGTGACCGGCAACGGAGTACAGGAACAGGCCGCTGTACAGGTTGTTGTCGACCTTGCCTTTACCGTTGGCTGCACCGCTGTAATTGCCAGTGGTGAAGTACAGAGGGTCGTGACCGTTGGCACCGTCGTCGGAGCTGTTGAAATAACGCAAGTCTGACTTCAACACGCCAGGGCCGATGGCCCAGTTATGCGCCAGACCCAGGAAGTGTTGCTTGTAGAACTCTTCCAGGTTGCCGTAGTAGTACTGGGCCGTCAGGTCCTTGGTGATCTTGTAGTCGCCGCCGGCATAAATGAATTTGTTGCTGTCGCGGCCTGTAGCGGAACGGCTGTTGGCGCCGGAGATAGACAACTGTTCGTTGTTGCTCGAGTTACGACCTTTTACCTGCTCGATCTGACCGCCAATCAAGGTCAGGTCCTTGATGTCGTTCGAGGCGATCTGGCCCCCCTGCCAGGTTTGCGGCAGCAGGCGGCCGTCGTTGGTCACGATCACCGGCAGCTTTGGCTGCAAGGTACCCAGCTTCAGTTCGGTCTGGGAGATCTTGGCTTTGGCAGTCAACCCCAGGCTGGAGAAATCATCAACCGCTTCGCCGTTGGATTTGCTCGGGAAAACCGTGCCGCCGTACGAGTTGTTGCTCGCGCCGTTGGTGCCTCCACCGGAATCCAGTTTGACGCCCAACAGGCCGATCGCATCCACACCAAAACCGACAGTGCCTTGGGTGTAACCGGAGATGAAACGCAGATCGAAGCCTTGGCCCCATTCTTCGTTTTTGTTCGGGCCAGTGCCGTCACGGTAATCGGTGTTGATGTAGAAGTTACGCAGCCCCAGTGTTGCCTTGCTGTCTTCGATAAAACCCGCGGCGCTTGCCTGCTGGGTCAAAACCCCAACGGCCACAGCGATGGCCAAGGTGGACTTGTTCATGTTTCGCTCCTCTCGTTTCTAATTCTGATGTTCCTGGTCCCGAATCGATTGCCCGGGATCCTGAATGCATAAATTCACGGCAAACCGTCTAGGCCGGTCATTTGGCGGGCCGCAGGATACATGGCCTTAAAGCCAAAAAGAATTTTTCTGTGTTTTTTAATATCGTTTAGGAATATGACTTCCCACGACAGATCCGAGGTATCGGCGGCTAGGCCAATTCCTGAACCTGATCAATTGTCGAGGGACGAAACTGTCAAATCCGAGCTCAGGGATGAGTGTCGGACAGGCGCACTTTAAGCGGGATGGATAGAAACTAAAAAGAATAATAAACAATCAGCAAAGATCTTTATGGAATATCAAAAAATAGACAAAAAAAACCCCGCCAGCGAGCGGGGCTTTTTCTTACGACAATTACATGAAGCTGTAGGTGTAGTTGAAGATCAGACGGGTTTGGTCTTGATCAAGGGTGCTGGTGTTGCCACGGTAGGTACCGTGACGCAGAGTCGTACCAAACCCTTTCAGTGCGCCCGTTTGAATCACGTAATCAATGCGCGCGTCGGTCTCGTGCTCACTCAGGTCTTTACCAACACCGTTGGTAGCCTTGATGTCCTGGCCATTCAAGTAAGCAATCGAAGCTTTCAAGCCTGGTACACCCAGGGAGGCGAAGTCATAGGAGTACTGACCGAACGTGGTGTTTTCACCGGCACGGATAAAGCTGCCGACTGTGGCGTCGGTAAACGAGTAGAAGCTCGCGCCGCCGGCACCTTCAGGATTTCCGTTGCCATCGACAAGGTTGCCTTGGTTCAAGAAAACGAAGCCGCCGTCATCGTTGACACGCTGATGCCCGATCAGGAACGCGTTGCCACCCAGGGTATAGGTGAACATGGCGCTCCAAGTCTTGTTATCGATCTCACCCGGGGTCTTGGCGAAACCGTTGTTGTTGTTGAAACGGAAACCCGGATCGCCGTTCTTGCCGTCGGAGCTGCTATCGAAATAACGGATATCGGTCTTGAACGACTGATTGGCCGCGATCGGGTAGACGTGCACCAGACCGAGGAAGTTCTGCTTGTAGAAGTCTTCCAGGTTCGCATAGTAGTACTGCAGCAAGAGGTCTTTGGTGACCTTCCAGTCAGCACCGCCGTAGAGGAATTTGTTGCTGTCCTGAGTAGCGCCAGCCACAGACAGGCCAGTGGAGTTCGAGGAGGCACGACCCGACGCGTGCTCCAGTTGACCAAAGTTAAAGGTCACGTTGTCGATTTCTTTGGAGGTGATGGTGCCACCTTCAAAGGTCTGCGGCAGCAGACGGCTGTCGTTCGCGATCAGGATCGGCAGGTTAGGTGCCAGAGCGCCACCCAGGTGGGCTTCAGTCTTCGAGAAGCGCGCCTTGACGTTGCCATCCAGACGGCTCCACTCGTCGGCCGCCTCATTGCCATCGCTAGGGAAGAATGAGTTGCTGTTACCGGTCGGGTGATGCCCCTTGCCGCCATCCAGGTGGATACCAACCAGAGCCTGGGCGTCGATACCAAAACCTACGGTACCCTGGGTGAAACCGGACAGGTAATCGAACTTCAGACCCTCAGCGGTTTCGCGCTGACGGTTGGCAGGAGTGCTCGCACCTTCACGCATATCGGCGTCGTAATACATGGTGCGAGAGCTGATGGACGCCTTGCTGTCTTCCAGGAAACCTGCGGCGCCTGCTTGCTGCGCCAAAACCCCAACGGTCACGGCCAGAGCCAAGGTGGACTTGTTCATTGTGTAGCTCCTCTCGATTCTAATTCTTGTGTTCCTGGTCTCGAGTCGACGCCCGAAATCCTAAGATGCGCGATTAGCGCCAGAGCGTGACCCATAAGTCAATCGTAACCATATGTGTCTACGACCATAGTCTAATCCCCGGTTTTTTGGTCCCTGCAGGGTCATGAATTCGTCATGAACCTGAAAAGAATTACCCGATTCTTTTCTAATACCGTTTAGGAATTTAGCTCCCCACTGCGCGACCACCCCAGGATAGAAGGTTTGGCTCATAAGCTAATTCCTAATCGGTATTTATTTTCGCTTTTTTAGATCGATTAGTTTCTGACGCAATTCGGAAACAAATCCTTTACCGAAAGGCGGCCCCCATGACGACCAAACGCGCACTATCCGGACCAATTGTTACAGTTTGTGTATTGTTCGCATTTTCTTTCAGCGCTCATGCGGCGAACCTTACCGTCGGCTATCAAACCGGCATCGACCCGAGCAAAGTCCCTCAGGCCGATGGCCTTTATGAAAAAGCCATCGGCCAGCCCATCGACTGGCGGCGCTTCAACAGCGGCCCGGAAGTGGTCACGGCGATTGCTTCGGGCGATGTGCAAATCGGCAATCTCGGCTCCAGTCCGCTGGCCGCTGCCGCCTCGCGCAACCTGCCGATTGTCGCGTTCATCGTCTCGGCCCAGATCAATGCCGCCGAAGCGCTGGTGGTGCGCAACGGCAGCGGCATCGAAAAGCCGCAAGACCTGATCGGAAAGACCATCGCCACACCTTTCGTTTCGACTTCCCACTACAGCCTGCTTGGCGCGCTGAAGCACTGGGGCCTGGACAGTTCGAAAGTCAAAGTGGTGAACCTGCAGCCGGCGGAAATCGCGGCAGCCTGGAAGCGTGGTGATATTGATGGCGCGTTTGTCTGGTCGCCGGCGCTGGGGGAAATCCGCAAGAGTGGCAAGACCCTGACCGACGCTGCGCAGGTGGGCCAATGGGGGGCGCCAACCTTTGAGGTCTGGGTGGCGCGCAAGGATTACGCCGAGAAGCACCCAGAGGTGGTGGCCAAATTCGCCAAGGTCACCCTCGACGCCTTTGCTGATTACGCAGCGCATAAAGCCAACTGGACGGTCGACTCGGAGCCTGTGCAAAAAATCGCCAAACTGACCGGTGCCAATGCCGCCGATGTGCCCGAGTTACTGGCCGGTTCCGCATTCCCGGATGCCAAGGCGCAACAGAGCACCGCGCTGCTGGACGGCGGCACGGCCAAGGCCATTGGCGAGACGGCGAAATTCTTGAAGGAGCAAGGGAAGGTTGAAACGGTGCTGCCGGATTATTCGCCGTATGTTAGCGCGAGGTTTGTCACTGAATAATCCACTGAAACCTGTGGCGCGGGGGCTTGCCCCCGTTCGGTCGCGAAGCGGCCGCAAAACCATGTGACTCGGTCGGGCAGGTTTTGGGGCTGCTCCGCAGTCCAACGGGGCGATGCGGCGTTCCGACAAGCCCCCTCGCCACAAGGAAGCACATAGCCACAACATCAAAGGGCTTTTTCGAAGATCTTCGAATTACGCTGATAGTTGTACAACGACGCCCGCGCCGAAGGCAGGCGGTCAACGCTGCTCGGCACAAAACCACGTTCGCGGAACCAGTGTGCGGTGCGGGTGGTAAGGACGAATAAAGTCTTCAAACCCTGAGCCCGGGCGCGTGTCTCGATGCGTTCCAGCAATTCATCACCGCGACCGCCATGGCGATACTCCGGATTCACCGCCAGACACGCCAGCTCACCCGCATCCGAATCGGCAATCTGATATAGCGCCGCACAGGCGATGATCATGCCTTCGCGCTCGACCACGCTGAACTGTTCGATCTCGCGCTCCAGCACCTCGCGGGAACGGCGCACCAGGATGCCCTGCTCCTCCAGCGGGATGATCAAATCCAGCAATCCACCGACATCCTCAATGGCCGCTTCACGCACCACTTCGAATTGCTCCTGGGCCACCAGGGTGCCGCCACCGTCGCGGGTGAACAGCTCGGTCAGCAGTGCACCGTCTTCGGCGTAACTGACGATATGGCTGCGGGCCACGCCGCCACGACAAGCTTCGGCCGCGGCATCCAGCAACTCCGCCTGATAGTTACTGCCCAACCGCTGCAGATGCGCCGGCACTTGCTGTGGACGCAGTTCGCGCACCAGGCGCCCGTGTTCGTCAATCAGGCCCAGGTCGGCGCCGAACAGCAGCAGCTTGTCCGCGCCCAGGTCGATGGCCGCGCGGGTGGCGACATCTTCGCAGGCCAGGTTGAAAATCTCCCCGGTCGGCGAATAGCCCAGCGGCGACAGCAGCACGATGGAGCGCTCGTCCAGCAGACGGTTGATGCCCTTGCGGTCGACCCGGCGCACTTCGCCGGTGTGGTGATAGTCGACGCCTTCAAGCACGCCGATCGGCCGGGCCGTCACCAGGTTGCCGCTGGCCACCCGCAGGCGCGAGCCCTGCATCGGCGACGAAGCCATGTCCATCGACAGGCGAGCCTCAATGGCAATGCGCAATTGGCCAACTGCGTCGATCACGCACTCCAGGGTCGCCGCATCGGTGATGCGCATGCCGTGGTGGTAATGCGGAGTCAGGCCACGGGCCGCAAGGCGCTCTTCGATTTGCGGGCGGGAGCCGTGAACCAGCACCAGACGCACGCCCAGGCTGTGCAACAGCACCAGGTCGTGGACGATATTGCCGAAGTTCGGGTGTTCAACGCCGTCGCCGGGCAGCATGACGACAAAGGTGCAATCGCGGTGGGCGTTGATGTAAGGCGAAGCGTGACGAAGCCAATTGACGTATTCGGGCATGAACCTGGGCCTGTAATAAATAGCAGCCGAAAAAAGGGCGAAACTGAAAACGCACAGCGGGCTGATGGTTATCGTCGGAACAGGCTTGGCGACACGCGCGCTCTCCTCATGAATACGGGTTGGGGTACCGGCAATTTATACGGCTTGTCAGGTAATTCACAGACCCCTGTGGGAGCGGGCTTGCTCGCGAAGGCGGTGTGTCATTCAGTATTGAGGTGGATGACACGACGCCTTCG
>NZ_JAHBCX010000069.1:0-9934 GCF_019955895.1 Pseudomonas sp. GL-B-12 | reverse complement strand
GGCGGCGGGCCCACGGAGCAGGACCGGAGCGAGGGCATGCCGAGCCTTGGCGAGGCACCGAACGTCAGGGGCAAGAGCCCTTGGTTACTTGGGGCTTATCCAAGTAACCCGCCGTAAGGGCGGAACCATAAGCGGCCGTTACCGCAGCAACGGATATGTACACCATCAACAATAAGGTCAGAAAAGCGGTGACATCCGTCTATGACCACAAATCCCGACACCATTGATCAACTATTTACAAAGCTTCCTAACTATTGCGTTGACATTCGCTGCCTAGGCAGTAACATCTCGACATACATTCACTGCCTAGGCAGCTAATTGGTGGTCAGATGAAACATTTCTCTCCAGAAGATTTCCAGAATTGCCATCTCGGTCTGTTGCTCGGACGCGCCGCGCTGCTCAAGGACCGGATCATCGACACCCACATGGAACCCCACGGCATCACCGCCGCGCAGTTCAAGGTGTTGATCATCATCGCCCAGTTCGGCGTCGATTCGCCGGGCGAATTGTGCCGTCATCTGTCCCTCGACAGCGGCTCGATGACGCGCATGCTCGATCGTCTGGAACAGAAGGGTTTCCTTGCCCGCCAACGCTCCGAGGCAGATCGCCGTCAGGTGCAGCTTGTGCTCACGGAAGAAGGGCAGAAGCTCGCCGGACTGTTGCCGCACATCGGCGCCGAAGCCATGAATGAACTGGCCGGTGCCATCACTCCAGAAGAGCTGAAAACCCTGGAGCTGATCCTGAAGAAAATTTTGGTGGCAGCCGGTGACGCGATCACCCTGCTGCGGGTAGGTGACAAATGAGCAGTAACCCCTTGCGTACCGGCCTGAGCCTGGTGCTGTTGGCCATGAGCGTCGCCGGTTGCGCCAGTTACAGCGGCCTGAAAACCGAAGGCGTCAACCTCGATGCGAAGAGCCTCAAGGCAGGGCAATCCCTCAGCGGTGTGACGTTGTCGCCGGCCGCCTGGCCGAAAAGCGACTGGTGGAAAAGCCTCGGCGACCCGCAGCTCGACGGCCTGATCCGCGAGGCCCTGCGCGACAGCCCGGACATGCAGATCGCCGACGCCCGTGCCCATCAGGCCAGCGCTGCCGCTTCCGCCGCCGACGCCGAGCGGATGCCGACCCTGGATGCCAGCGCCGGTGTCAGCCGCTCACGCCTGGCCCGGGACCAGGACCCGCGCGGGCAGGGCGACACGTACGCCACCGTGCGTAACATCGGCACCAGTTTTAATTACAACTTCGATCTCTGGGGTGGTCAGCGCGATGCCTGGGAAGCCGCTCTGGGCCAGGCCCGTGCCGCCGAAGTCGACCAGCAGGCTGCGCAACTGACGCTGGCCGCCGATGTCGCCCGGGCCTACAGCGATCTTGGCCAAGCACACATCGTCTACGACCTGTCCAGCGAAGACCTCAAGCGCACCCGGCAAATGCTCGACCTGAGCCAGCGGCGCCTGACTGCCGGGATCGACAGCCAGTATCAGTTCCAGCAGACCGAAAGCCTGGAGGCCACTTCCCAGGCCAACCTGATCGACGCCGAAAAACGCCTGAACAGCGCGAAAATCGCTCTCGCGGTGCTGCTCGGCAAAGGCCCTGACCGCGGCAATGAAATTGCCCGCCCGAACATTCTTCAGCCGAGTGCGGTAGCGCTACCTTCGGTGCTGCCGGCCGAGTTGCTCGGGCGTCGCCCGGACCTGGTGGCCGCGCGCTGGCGGGTCGAGGCGGCGAGCAAAAGCATCGACGCCGGCAAGACCCGGTTCTATCCCAACTTGAACCTCAGCGCCGCTGCCGGCGCCGAATCCTTGCTGGGCGATGCGATGTTTGGTTCGGCCAGCCGCTTCTTCAGCATCGCACCGACGATCTCTGTGCCGATTTTCGACGGTGGCCGCTTGCGCGCCGACCTCGATTCGCGCGACGCCGATTACGACCTCGCCGTGGCGCAGTACAACAAAAGCCTGGTGAAGGCGCTGGGGGATGTCAGTGACAGCATCAACCAGCTGCGTGATATCGGCCGGCAGATCGCTGCCCAGCAGCACGCCACCGACATCGCCCAGGATTCCTACAACACCGTGGTCCAGCGTTACGGTTCCGGCATCGGCAACTACCTGGACGTGCTCAGCATCGAGCAGCAACTGCTCCAGGCCCAGCGCCAACTCGCCAACCTGAATGCCGAGCAGATTGACCTGTCGATCCAACTGATGCAGGCGCTGGGCGGCGGTTTCCAGCCTGAGGCCATCGCCTCGGCCAACGCCACGCCAGCCACGCTGACCCGTTAATTCAAGGTACTTGTCATGGCCACTGCCGATACAACTCAACCTCCTGAAAACATCCAGGGCAACCCCAATTCGGGCAAGCGCAAGTTCATGCTGCTGGTCCTGGCGGCCGCCGTCGTGCTGAGCGGCGCGGGCGTCTGGGCCTACCACGAGTTTTACGGGCGCTGGAGCGAAAGCACCGACGACGCCTATGTGAACGGCAACGTGGTGGAAATCACGCCGCTGGTCACTGGCACCGTGGTCAGCATCGGCGCCGATGACGGCGATCTGGTCCATGAAGGCCAGGTGCTGGTGAACTTCGACCCGAACGATGCCGAAATCGGCCTGCAAAACGCCCAGGCCAATCTGGCGCGCACCGTGCGTCAGGTGCGTGGCTTGTACAGCGATGTGGATGGCATGAAAGCCCAGGTCAACGCCCAGAAAGCCGAAGTGCAAAAGGCCCAGGACAACTTCAACCGGCGCAAGAACCTCGCCGCCGGCGGGGCGATCTCCCAGGAAGAGCTGTCCCACGCCCGCGACGACCTGACCTCGGCGCAAAACGCCCTGGCCAACGCCGAACAAAAGCTCAAGACCACCAGTGCGCTGGTCGATGACACCGTGGTTTCATCGCACCCGGACGTGATGGCCGCCGCCGCGCAATTGCGTCAGGCGTACTTGAACAACTCGCGCAGTACGCTGATTGCACCGGTGACCGGTTACGTGGCCAAGCGTTCTGTACAACTTGGCCAGCGCGTACAACCGGGTACCGCGCTGATGGCGGTGATTCCCCTGGATCAGCTGTGGATCGACGCCAACTTCAAGGAAACCCAGCTGCGTGACATGCGCATCGGCCAACCGGTGGAGATCGAGACCGACCTGTATGGCAGCAGCGTGAAATACAGCGGCACCATCGACAGCCTCGGTGCCGGGACCGGCAGCGCCTTTGCCTTGCTGCCGGCGCAGAACGCCACCGGCAACTGGATCAAGATCGTGCAACGCGTGCCGGTACGGGTTCACGTCAACGCCGAGGAACTGGCCAAACATCCGCTGCGGGTCGGTCTGTCGACCATGGTCGCTGTGGACCTGCACGATCAGAGCGGGCCGGTGCTGGCGCAACAGCCACCGCAGAAGGCTTCGTTCAGCACCAACGTCTACGATCGTCAGTTGGCCGAGGCCGACGCGATGATCACTCAACTGATCCACGACAACAGCGCCGCGGTCAGCAAAACCGCGCAACGCTGATTCGCCAATCCGTCAGCTGCACCGGCAACCGGCGCAGCGCCAGACCTGTTTCAAAGGATTCGCGATGAGCAATAACGCGTCTTTCACACCGCCCAGCCTGCTGCTCAGCACCATCGGCCTGTCGCTGGCGACCTTCATGCAAGTGCTCGACACCACCATCGCCAACGTGGCGTTGCCGACGATCTCCGGCAACCTGGGCGTGAGTTCGGAGCAGGGCACCTGGGTCATCACCTCGTTCGCCGTGAGCAACGCCATCGCCTTGCCGCTGACCGGCTGGCTCAGTCGGCGTTTCGGCGAGGTGAAGCTGTTTGTCTGGGCGACACTGCTGTTCGTGCTGGCTTCGTTCCTGTGTGGGATTTCCACCTCGATGCCGGAACTGGTGGGCTTCCGCGTGCTGCAAGGGGTAGTGGCCGGGCCGCTGTACCCGATGACCCAGACCCTGCTGATTGCGGTCTACCCCCCGGCAAAACGGGGGCTGGCGCTGGCGCTGTTGGCGATGGTCACGGTGGTCGCGCCGATTGCCGGGCCGATCCTCGGCGGCTGGATCACCGACAGCTACAGCTGGCCGTGGATTTTTTTCATCAACGTGCCGATCGGTCTGATCGCGGCATGGGTGGTGACCCAGCAGATGAAAAAGCGCCCGGTGGTCACCAGCCGCCAACCGATGGATTACGTCGGCTTGATCGCGCTGATCATTGGCGTCGGGGCGCTGCAGATCGTGCTCGACAAGGGCAACGATGCCGACTGGTTCGAATCCAGCTTCATCGTGATCGGCTCGGTGATTTCGGTGGTGGCCCTGGCGTTCTTCGTGATCTGGGAAATGACCGACGAACACCCGGTGGTCAACCTGCGCCTGTTCGCCCATCGCAACTTCCGCTACGGCACCATCGTACTGATCCTGGGCTATGCCGGGTTCTTCGGGATCAACCTGATCCTGCCGCAGTGGCTGCAAACGCGGCTGGGCTACACCGCGACCTGGGCCGGTTTTGCCGTGGCGCCGCTGGGAATCCTGCCGGTGCTGCTGGCGCCGTTTGTCGGTAAGTACGCACCGAAATTCGATATGCGCCTGCTGGCGGGCGGGGCGTTCCTGGCTATCGGTCTGAGTTGTTTCATGCGCGCCGGCTTCACCAATGAAGTGGACTTCCAGCACATCGCACTGGTGCAGTTGTTCATGGGGATCGGCGTGGCGCTGTTCTTCATGCCGACCCTGACCATCCTGCTCTCGGACCTGCCGCCGAGCCAGATTGCCGACGGTTCGGGGCTGGCGACATTCTTGCGGACCTTGGGCGGTAGTTTCGCGGCGTCGTTGACCACCTGGATCTGGATTCGTCGGGCGGATCAGCATCATGCCTACCTGACCGAAAGCATCACCCCGTTCGATCCGGCGACCCGCGAAGCACTGATCAACCTGGGCGGGGCAGGGGCCAAGGCCTATACGCAACTGGAGCAGACGGTGATCAGCCAGGCGTACATCATGTCCACGGTGGACTACTTCACCTTGCTGGGCTGGATGTTCTTCGGGCTGATATTGATCGTGTGGCTGGCCAAGCCGCCGTTTACGGCCAAGGCCGGGCCTGCGGCCTCAGGACACTAAGGCAACACATAACCTGTGGGAGCGGGCAAGCCCGCTCCCACAGGTTTTTGTGTTCAGCTGTTAGTTGGCGGGTGCTGCCAGTTGCGGTGGCGGAGTGAAGTCAAAGGGAGCCAGCGCAAACCCTTGCTCATCCACCTGCAACGCCCACCCTTGACGATCCCAATCCCCCAGCACAATGCGCCTGGCCGCTTGCTCGCCAAGCTGCAACTTGTGAATCGCGGGGCGGTGGGTGTGCCCGTGGATCAAGGTCTTCACGCCGTATTCCTGCATGATCCGCGGAATCTCTTCGGGCGTAACATCGACAATGTCATTGGCCTTTATCCGCGTTTGCGCACGGCTTTCACTGCGCAGCTTGCGCGCCAGCTTGTGTCGGGTGCGTAGCGGCAGATGCCGCAGGATGAACAGGGTGATCGGGTTGCGCAGGTAGCGACGCAGCTTCATATAGGCTTCGTCGCGGGTGCACAGGCTGTCGCCGTGCATCAGCAGCACCGGCTCGCCGTTGAACTGCACGACACTCGGATCCTTCAGCAGGGTACAGCCGGCTGCTTTGCAGAAGGCCTTGCCGAGCATGAAGTCGCGATTGCCGTGCATCAGAAAAATGGCCGTGCCGCTGTCGCTGAGGTCGCGCAGGGCCTGGCAGATGGAGCGCTGGAAGGGGGTCATGGCGTCGTCGCCAATCCACACCTCGAAGAAGTCGCCCAGAATGTACAACGCACTCGCCGAGCGGGCGCGTCCGGCGAGCAAATCCAGAAACGCCCGGGTAATGTCCGGGCGCTCCTCTTCCAGATGTAAATCTGAAATCAGCAATATCACTCAATGATCTCGGCTTTCTCGATGATCACGTCGTCTGCTGGTACGTCCTGGTGGCCGGACTTGGAAGTGGTGGCCACGCCTTTGATCTTGTCGACAACGTCGGTGCCGGCGGTCACTTTACCGAATACCGCGTAGCCCCAGCCCTGCACGTTCTTGCCGCTGTGGTTCAGGAAGCTGTTGTCGGCCACGTTGATGAAGAACTGCGCGGAAGCCGAATGCGGCTCCATGGTGCGGGCCATGGCGACGGTGTACTTGTCGTTGGAAAGGCCGTTGTCAGCTTCGTTCTGGATGCTTGGGCGCTTGTCTTTCTTTTCTTTCATGCCTGGCTCGAAACCGCCGCCCTGGATCATGAAGTTACCGATGACACGGTGGAAAACGGTGTTTTCGTAGTGACCGGCTTTAACGTACTCGACGAAGTTGGCCACGGTGATCGGGGCTTTGTCGGCGTTCAGTTCGAGGACGATGTCGCCATGGTTGGTAGTCAGTTTGACTTGGGTCATGATCGGTACTCTTTTGAGATGAAGCATATCTAAGGAATTCGTGGTTTTGGGACATTCCGTCCCGCAACCGGTTCAGCCTGTCTCGGCCAAGGTGCGCAGTTTAGCGTGACAGGCACGAATTTCGAGGCTGTTTTTTCATTTACGGCCTATTAAATGCGACGGTTTACAGAGTGCGCTCTGTCAGGTACTTGACGGCATCGGCTATGATAGCGGCTTTGTTTTGTCCGGCCTTCATTACGGCCACGCACCTGTACGTTCAAGGATCCTATGAGCAAGCCCACTGTCGACCCTACCTCGAATGCCAAGACCGGCCCTGCCGTGCCGGTCAACTTCCTGCGGCCGATCATCCAGGCAGACCTGGACTCGGGCAAGCACACGCAGATCGTCACCCGTTTTCCGCCTGAACCCAACGGCTACCTGCACATCGGCCACGCCAAGTCGATCTGCGTGAACTTCGGCCTGGCCCAGGAGTTCGGCGGCGTCACGCACCTGCGTTTCGACGACACCAACCCGGCCAAGGAAGACCAGGAATACATCGACGCGATTGAAAGCGACGTCAAATGGCTGGGCTTCGAGTGGTCCGGCGAAGTGCGCTACGCCTCGCAGTATTTCGACCAGTTGCATGACTGGGCGGTGGAGTTGATCAAGTCCGGCAATGCCTACGTCGACGACCTGACCCCGGAGCAAGCCAAGGAATACCGTGGCAGCCTGACCGAACCTGGCAAGAACAGCCCGTTCCGCGACCGCAGCGTCGAAGAGAACCTGGACCTGTTCGCCCGCATGAAAGCCGGCGAGTTCAAGGACGGCGCACGCGTGCTGCGAGCCAAGATCGACATGGCCTCGCCGAACATGAATCTGCGTGACCCGATCATGTATCGCATCCGTCACGCTCACCACCACCAGACCGGTGACAAGTGGTGCATCTACCCGAACTACGACTTCACCCACGGTCAGTCGGACGCCATCGAAGGCATCACCCATTCGATCTGCACCCTGGAGTTCGAAAGTCACCGTCCGCTGTACGAGTGGTTCCTCGAGCATCTGCCGGTGCCGGCCAGCCCGCGCCAGTACGAGTTCAGCCGCCTGAACCTGAACTACACCATCACCAGCAAGCGCAAGCTCAAGCAACTGGTCGATGAAAAGCACGTCAACGGCTGGGACGACCCGCGCATGTCCACGCTGTCGGGTTTCCGCCGCCGTGGCTACACGCCGAAATCGATCCGCAACTTCTGCGAAATGATCGGCACCAACCGTTCCGACGGCGTGGTGGACTTCGGCATGCTCGAATTCAGCATCCGTGACGACCTCGACCACAGCGCCCCGCGCGCCATGTGCGTGCTGCGTCCGCTGAAAGTCGTGATCACCAACTACCCGGAAGGCCAGGTCGAGAACCTCGAACTGCCGTGCCACCCGAAAGAAGACATGGGCGTGCGCGCACTGCCGTTCGCCCGTGAAATCTACATCGACCGTGACGACTTCATGGAAGAGCCGCCGAAGGGCTACAAGCGCCTGGAACCGGCCGGTGAAGTGCGTCTGCGTGGCAGCTACGTAATCCGCGCCGACGAAGCGATCAAGGACGCCGATGGCAACATCGTCGAACTGCGCTGCTCGTACGATCCGGACACCCTGGGCAAGAACCCTGAAGGCCGCAAGGTCAAAGGCGTGGTCCACTGGGTGCCGGCCGCTGCCAGCGTCGAGTGCGAAGTGCGTCTGTACGATCGTCTGTTCCGCTCGGCCAACCCAGAGAAGGCCGAAGACAGCGCCAGTTTCCTGGACAACATCAACCCTGATTCGCTGCAGGTACTCACCGGTTGTCGTGCCGAGCCTTCGCTGGGCAATGCACAGCCGGAAGACCGTTTCCAGTTCGAGCGCGAAGGTTACTTCGTCGCCGATCTCAAGGACTCGAAACCAGGTCAGCCGGTGTTCAACCGTACCGTGACCCTGCGTGATTCGTGGGGCCAGTGATTTAGCGTCAAGGAAAAAACGTGCTTACGATCTACAACACGCTTACCAAGAGCAAAGAAGTCTTCAAGCCGCTCGATGGCAACAAGGTGCGCATGTACGTGTGCGGCATGACCGTGTACGACTACTGCCACCTGGGCCACGGCCGCAGCATGGTCGCGTTCGACCTGGTGACGCGCTGGTTGCGCTTCAGCGGCTACGACCTGACTTATGTGCGCAACATCACCGACATCGACGACAAGATCATCAACCGGGCCAATGAGAACGGCGAGTCGTTCGAAGCCCTGACCGAGCGCATGATCGCGGCGATGCACGAAGACGAAGCGCGCCTGAACATCAAGAAGCCGGACATGGAGCCGCGCGCCACGGATCATATCCCGGGCATGCACGCGATGATCCAGACCCTGATCGACAAGGGCTACGCCTACGCCCCGGGCAATGGCGACGTGTACTACCGCGTCGGCAAGTTCATGGGCTACGGCAAGCTGTCGCGCAAGAAGATCGAAGACCTGCGCATCGGCGCCCGCATCGAAGTCGACGAGTCCAAGCAGGACCCGCTGGACTTCGTATTGTGGAAAGCCGCCAAGCCAGGCGAGCCAAGCTGGGAATCGCCGTGGGGCGCCGGGCGTCCGGGCTGGCACATCGAATGCTCGGTGATGTCCACCTGCTGCCTCGGTGAGACCTTCGATATTCATGGCGGCGGCAGCGACCTTGAGTTCCCGCACCACGAAAACGAAATCGCCCAGAGCGAAGCGGCCACCGGCAAGACCTACGCCAACGCGTGGATGCATTGCGGCATGATCCGTATCAATGGCGAGAAGATGTCCAAGTCCTTGAACAACTTCTTCACCATTCGCGACGTGCTCGACAAGTACCACCCGGAAGTCGTGCGTTACCTGCTGGTGTCGAGTCACTACCGCAGCGCCATCAACTACTCGGAAGACAACCTCAAGGACGCCAAGGGCGCCCTGGAGCGTTTCTACCATGCATTGAAAGGCCTGCCGAACGTGGCGCCAGCGGGCGGCGAAGCCTTCGTCGAGCGTTTCACCCAGGTGATGAACGACGACTTTGGTACGCCGGAAGCCTGCGCGGTGCTGTTCGAGATGGTCCGCGAGATCAACCGCCTGCGTGAGAGTGATCTGAACGCAGCGGCCGGTCTGGCAGCCCGTTTGAAAGAGCTGGCCAGCGTGTTGGGTGTGTTGCAGCTCGAAGCCGATGACTTCCTGCAAGCCGGCGCCGAAGGGCGCGTGGACGCAGCCGAAGTCGAGGCGCTGATCGCAGCGCGCCTGGCGGCACGTGCCGGCAAGGACTGGGCCGAATCCGACCGCATCCGCGACCAGCTCACCGCCATGGGCGTGGTGCTGGAAGACGGCAAGGGCGGTACGACCTGGCGTCTGGCTGACTGATTGCTGTCTTTGTTACAGACAAAACCCGCCTTGTGCGGGTTTTTGTTTTGTGCGCCCAGCATGGGCGCAATCTTGCGGGTGAAAGTCCCGTCGTAAGCTGACCACAGCGAACGAAGTGAAGCGCAACTGCATGAGGGCGACCGAGTGTGGGGAGGAAGCGTGAATCGAAACC
>NZ_JAHBCX010000068.1:0-10587 GCF_019955895.1 Pseudomonas sp. GL-B-12 | reverse complement strand
CTGACACACCGCATTCGCGAGCAAGCCCGCTCCCACAGGTTTTGTGTGTTGTTTGCTTACTTCGGTGTGCTGAGGTTCAAGGTCGGCGTTTCATCGAAGAAGTTCCACGGCTTCAACAGCACATGCACCCACTCGGTCGGCATGATCGGCCATTCCTCGGCGCGGGCGATGTGGGTGGTGCCGGTGGTCAGCCAGACCACGTCGTCGGTGTTCTCGATGGAGTGGTTGTCCTGGGTGAACTGCCCCAGGCCCGAGTCCTTGTCCGAGCGGTTCGGGTACTTGCCTTCGGGGTATTTTTCCTCCGGGTTGTATTGCGTCACCCACAGCTGCTTGTCCATGAAGCTGAGGCGGTGGTAGAGCCATTCGTCCTTGCCGAAGTTGGCGCCCTTGGCCACTGGGTGCGTGCCGCCGGCATAAGGAATCAGCTGATAGGAAACCGGGTTGCCGACCTTGTTCTCCTTGCTGGAGTTGGTCAGCAGGCGAACGGTCGACGGGTCGAATTTCTGCGCCGCCTGTTGCTCGGTGCCGACCACTCTGGTTTCGGTCTGCATGGTGCTGGTGCGCGGGCCGCCACGGTCGTTCGGTAGCACCACCGGGTTCACTTCCACCAGTGAGTTCTGCTCGCCGTCCACGTCCATGTCGAGACGGAAGTTGTAGATGTGCTGGTGCGTGGTGCCGACGATGTTGTGGTCCAGCAGGGTGCCGTAGCGCGTGTCTTCCCTGGCGGTGTCTTCGTGCATGGTTTTCGATTTCACACCCTTGACCGCTTCGATGCCGGTGGCGCCGGCGTCGATGCCGATGGTGCCGTTCTGCTGGAAGACCCAGTCGAAGATGTAGTCGTAGTTGCCCACGGTGCTGATCCAGCGCACCACCAGTTCACGACGCTCGGTACTGAGGTTGGGCTGGCCCATTTCCTGGTGTTTGTATTCGGGGCCGGCGTAGCGCTCGAACACCGCCATGGCGCGCGGGATCGCGGTCGGTGCGCCGGTGTAGTCGGCGATGGTCGCGTCCAGCAGCACGGCGTTTTGCGGCGCGTCTTTGCCACGGGCAATCGGTGAAGTCAGGGTGCCCATGCCGTAGTCGCCGGAGTCGAGGTAGGCCTTGAAGTACCAGCCGACGTCCGGGTCACCGTAAGGCACGATCATGCCGCCCAGCGAGCCTTCGTACATGATCTTGCGTTTCTTGCCCTTGTCGTCGTAGGTGACGGTGGACAGGATCGGGCCGACCCGCGAATCGAGGCGAACGTGGAAGTCCCAGTTCTGCCAGTGAATGCTGTTGCCGCTGATGGTGTAGTTCTTGCCCTCGGGCTCGATGATTTCCAGCGGTTTGACTGCCACGCCCTGGCGTCCGCGCCCGTCATACGGCGTCGGTTTCATCGGCACCGGAATGAGCGCTTCGTCTTCGATCTTGATCAGCTTCTTCTGTTCCAGGTCGACAATCGCCACCAGGCCCTCGATCGGGTGCGCCCAGTAGTTGCCGTCACCGGTGTTGAGGTAGCTGACGATTTTCAGCAGGCGCTTGTCCTGCGCCAGGCCGTCCTTGCCGTCGAAGTAACCGACGGTCAGCGGCGTGGCCACGACCTTCTTCACGTCATTGATGCCGCGCTTGGCCAGGGCCTGGGCGTATTCCGGGCTGGTCTCGACGGCGGTTTGCACCGTAGCGAAATCGTCCAGCAGGACCATGCCGTGGGCGCCTTCGATCGGCTTCCAGGACTTGAGTGCTTTGGTGTCGAGGTCCACCAGGGCTTCGATCACATGCTTGCCGTCGAGCACCACGATCGAGGCCTCACGCGGCTGGGCGACGTTCTGCCCGGTGAAGACGAAGTTCCACACCTGATCCTTCGGCGGCTCCTTGACCGAGACTTCGGTGAAGCGGAAACCGGGCTTGTAGTTTTCCGACTTCCTGACGATGTCCACGGCGGTGGTGATTTCGGCAGCGCTCAGGGGGTTGAGCGGGTTAGGGCGGGTCTCGACGACGAAGGTCTTGTCCAGCCCGGACTGGAACACCTGGTTGATAAAGTCCTTGGGCATGAACGCCGTATGGTCCTTGAACACCACTGGCACCGTCAGCTCGATACGCTTGCCGTTGAGCATCGCCACTTTGCTGTTGGGCTTGACCTTTAGGTAGACCCCGTCCTTGGCGATGGTGAACAGATTGGCGTAATCGTCCCATTTCACCGTGGCGCCAAACTCCTCAAGACCCGCTTGCAGCGGCACCATGTCGGCGTGACCGCCGTGGGCCTGGGCATTGCCCGCCCAGAAAGGTAGACCTAGGGCGCTCAAGGTGATCGCCAGGGCGAGGCGGGCAAGCGGTGTTCTTTTGGGCGATGCTTTGGGGCTGAACATGTGGGAATTCCTGGGGAAAATCCGGTTACGGGCATTTCTGCACTTTGTTACAACCCGTCAATGGCTGCATTTGAATGCCTGCCAGATTTCTTTGGTTCTGTGCCGCAATTGAGCTTTCCTGACGAAATGCACAATGGCAAGCGGACAAAGTGCCCGGCCAGAGGGGCGCAAACCATTGCTTCAAGTTAATAGGAAGCATTACTATTCACGCCCCGTCTCCACTGCACGCCGCAATGACCCTCAAGCTGCCCCGCAGACACGGCTTTTTCGAGCATTACGAAGAGTTGGTTGGTACCTGGACCCGTCGCCTGAGGAATCGTCAGCAGGCCGAGGACTTGGCCCACGACACCTTTGTGCGGGTGCTTGAGTCCGATTCGGCGGTGGTGCAGCTGCCTCGGGCGTATTTGCACCAGACCGCGCGCAACATCGCCGTGGATGGTTATCGGCGCGAGGACCGGCGGGGTGCCATGGAGTCAGAGGCGATTGATCTCAGTGAGTCGCCGACCGGCGACCCGGAGCATTTCATGCACGCGATCCAGCTGGCGGATTCCATCGAACGGGCGCTCACCGAGTTGCCGGTCAACTGCCGCAAGGTTTTTGTCTGGCAGAAAATCGAGGGCCTGACCCAGGCAGAAATCGCCGAACGCCTGGGGCTGTCCAGGAACATGGTGGAAAAGTATATGATCCGCACGCTTCGGCACCTGCGCGATCGCCTGGACGGGTTGCAGTCATGACCGGCCGCGCCTTTTCCTCCCCAGCCCAACAGGAACTTCCATGATGGATACTCGTGATTGCGCGTGCGGGCAAACAGCGGTTCGCGATGACGCGGCGCAGTGGTTTGTGCGCTTGCAGGAGCCTGTCGTCGATGTCGAAGTGCGGCGCCAGTTCCAGGCCTGGCTGGACGAACACCCTCAACACCGAAACGAATTCGAAGTGCTCCAGGGCTTGTGGAGCGCCGCCGACCTGGTGCCGGCGACGCGTTTGCGCGCCCTGTGTGAAACCCCGCCAACCCTGAAAAAACCTCGTCCGGTGCTGCGCTATGCGGTGGCCGCCAGCATGCTCGCGGTAGCGCTTGGCCTGGGCTTGTTCAGCGGCCTGAATCATCCGGCGCCTTACACCGCCGAGTTTTCAACAGCCCTGAATGAGCGCCGTCATGTGGCGTTGCCGGACGGCTCGGTGGTGGATCTGGACAGCCGCAGCCGGATCCAGGTGCGCTTTGAAAAGGGCCAACGCCACGTTGAGCTCAGCGAAGGCGAAGCGATGTTCAGCGTCGAACACGACACCAGCCGCCCCTTTGTTGTCGCGGCGGGCAGCGGCAAGGTCACGGTTACCGGCACCCGATTCGACGTACGCCATGGCGCCAGCGAAACCCGGGTGGTGGTGGAGCAGGGCACCGTCAAGGTCCAAGGGCGCGACGCCGCCGATAACGATTTCATCAATCTGACGGCAGGCCTTGGCACCCACGTCGATGCCCAGGGCAAAGTTGCCGCCGCCTATGCTGTCAACCCGGCGGAAATGACCGCCTGGCGCAGCGGCAAACTGGTGTTCAACAACGCCAGCCTGGCCGATGTCGCCGAGCAGGTCTCGCGCTATCGCGAGAAGCCGCTCAAGGTCGCCAGTGCAGCGGTGGGCGATCTGCGCCTGACCAGCGTGTTCAAATCCGACAACACCGACGCGCTGCTCAAGGCCTTGCCGAGCATCCTGCCGGTGGCCGTGCGCACCCTAGGCGACGGCAGCCAGGAAATAATTTCAAAATAAAATTCAGGTTTTTTTCGAGTTCATCGTCTTCCTGTTCAACTGCAACTGGTTTGCATTAACAAACGCACACTCTTGCGATCCACAGGATTACGTTCGACGTGAAAAACTCCACCGCTAAAAACAACAAACTCCCCTGGTTGCCGCTGGCCCTCGCGCTGGCAGTCAATATTGCGTTGCCCCAGGCCTTCGCTGCCGACGGCATCCGCATCCCGGCGCAACCTTTGGGACAGGCCCTGAGTCAATTGGGCCAGCAAACCTCGCTTCAGGTGTTTTTCAGCCCTGAGCTGGTCGCCGGCAAGCAAGCCCCGGCGGTGGATGGCAACCTTTCCCCGGAAGACGCACTGCGCCAGTTGCTGCAAGGCAGCGGCCTGCAATACCAGATCGATGAAGGTTCAGTGACGTTGATGCCGGCGCCGACTTCGGCGGCCAACGGCCCACTGGAACTGGGCGTGACTGACATCAAGGTGGTCGGCGACTGGCTCGGTGATGCCGATGCCGCCGTGGTGCAGAACCACCCCGGCGCACGAACGGTGGTGCGCCGCGAAGCCATGGTCGAGCAAGGTGCGATGAACGTCGGCGAGGTGTTGAAACGCGTCCCGGGCGTGCAAGTGCAGGACGCCAACGGCACCGGTGGCAGCGACATTTCCCTGAACGTCGGCGTGCGCGGCCTGACTTCGCGCCTGTCGCCTCGCTCCACCGTGCTGATCGACGGCATCCCGGCAGCGTTCGCGCCTTACGGTCAACCGCAACTGTCCATGGCGCCGATTTCCTCCGGCAACCTCGACAGCATCGACGTGGTACGCGGTGCCGGCTCCGTGCGTTACGGACCACAAAACGTCGGCGGCGTGATCAACTTCGTGACCCGCGCGATCCCGGAAAAAGCCTCGGCTGAAATCGGCACCACCCTGGAAACCTCCCAGCACGGTGGCTGGAAGCACATCGACACTGCGTTCATGGGCGGCACCGCCGACAACGGCATGGGCGTGGCGCTGTTGTACTCCGGGGTGAACGGCAACGGTTACCGTGAAAGCAACAACGGAAACGACATCGACGACGTGATCCTCAAGACCCATTGGGCACCGACCGATGTCGACGATTTCAGCCTCAATTTCCACTACTACGACGCCAAGGCCGACATGCCCGGCGGCCTGAACCAGGCGCAGTACGACGCCGACCCGTTCCAGTCGGTGCGCGACTACGACAACTTCAGCGGCCGCCGCAAGGATGTGTCGTTCAAGTGGGCGCGGCAGATCGACGATCGCACCCAGGCCGAAGTGCTGACCTACTACACCGACAGTTTTCGTGGCAGCACCATCGCCTCCCGGGACCTGAGCACACTCAACTCCTATCCACGCAGCTACTACACCTTCGGTATCGAACCACGGGTGTCCCATGTGTTTGATGTGGGCCCGACTACCCAGGAAGTCAGCGTCGGTTATCGCTATCTCAAGGAAGCCATGCACGAAGAGGCCAGCCGAGTGGCGCTGGTCAACAACCAGCCGGTCGTGCGTCCGGGGGCGGACGGCCATGTCTATCAGGAACGCACCGGTGGAACCGAGGCCAATTCGGTCTACGTCGACAACAAGATCGACGTCGGCAACTGGACCGTCACCCCGGGTATTCGCTTCGAGCACATCAGCACTGATTGGCACGACCGCCCGGTGCTCGATAACGCCGGTAAACGGGTGCCGGAGAAAAAACGCAGCATCGAAAGCAACGAGCCGCTGCCGGCCCTGAGCGTGATGTATCACATGTCCGATGCCTGGAAATTGTTCGCCAACTACGAAACCTCGTTCGGCGCGCTGCAGTATTTCCAGCTGGGGCAGGGCGGTATCGGTAATGAGCCCGCCAACGGCCTGGAGCCGGAAAAGGCCAAGACCTACGAAATCGGTACGCGCTACAACGATGACGTATGGGGTGGCGAAGTGACGCTGTTCTACATCGACTTCGACGACGAACTGCAATACATCAGCAACGATGTGGGCTGGACCAACCTCGGCGCGACCAAGCACCAGGGTATCGAAACCTCGGTGCACTACGATCTGGCTGCGCTGGACCCACGCCTTGACGGCTTGACCGCCAACGCCGGTTTTACCTACACCCGTGCCACCAACGAAGGTGAGATACCGGGCTTCAAGGGCCGTGACCTGCCGTTCTACTCTCGTCAGGTGGCCACTGCCGGCCTGCGCTACGACATCAACCGCTGGACCTGGAACCTCGATGCGTTCGCCCAGTCCAAGCAGCGCTCGCCGGGCACCGGCGTGAACGCCGATGGCAGCTTCAACGGCAACTACATCACCGAAGGCACCGCCGACGGCCAGTTCGGCGACATCCCGGGTTACGTGACCTGGAACGTGCGTAGTGGCTATGACTTCGGCCCGCAGGTGTCGAACCTGAAACTGGGGGCGGGGGTGAAAAACGTCTTCGACAAGCAGTACTTCACCCGCTCCAGCGACAACAACTCGGGCATGTACGTCGGTGCGCTGCGCACGTTCTTTGTGCAGGCCAGTGTCGGGTTCTGATAAACACCGAGCAACCTGTGGGAGCGGGCTTGCTCGCGAAAGCGGTCTGACAGTCAACATTGATGGCGACTGGCACGGTCTCTTCGCGAGCAAGTCGGATCGCCGCACCGCCGCTCCCACATTGGGTTCGGGGCTTACCGGTGGAAGCTTTTCAGACCTTCAACACTCTCCCGCCAATGGCCACCGCCACCAGCAACACCGCCATCAAGGCAAAGGCAAAGCTCAGGCTGCTGCCATGGGCGACGAAGCCGATGACGGCGGGGCCTGCCAGGATGCCCGCATAACCCAGGGTGGTAATGGCCGGCACGGCGATGCTTTCGGGCATGACAGTTTGCTTGCCGACCGCGGTGTACAGCACCGGCACAATGTTCGAACAACCGGCCCCCAGCAGCGCATAACCCACCAGCGCAGCCTCCCAGCTCGGTGCGAACGTCGCCAGAAACAAGCCTGCGGCGGCCGTCAGCCCGCCGAACACAATCACCCGTGTCGCGCCCAGCCGTCGCACGATTTTGTCACCGGTCAAACGCCCGGCCGTCATGGTCAGGGCAAACGCCGCATAACCAAGCCCCGCATACGCCGTGTCGATGCCACGCTCCTGCGTCAGGAACACCGCGCTCCAGTCCAGCGCCGCGCCTTCGGCGAGGAACACGATGAAGCACATGCCACCGATGAACAGGACGATGCCATGGGGCACCGCGAACGCCGGTCCCGAACGCTCGCTGCCGTAGGGCAACAGATGCGGCACGGCCTTGGCCAGTGCGATCAGCAGCAACACGATCACCACCAGCGTGGCCCCCAGGGGTGAAATACCCAGGCCAAGCAAGCCGCTGACACCCGCCGCACCGACAATTCCGCCCAGGCTGAACAGGCCATGGAACCCCGACATCATGTTTTTGCCGCTGGCACGCTCGACGATCACCGCTTGCAGGTTGACCGTCGAGTCCACGGTGCCGAGCCCCGCGCCGAACATGAACAACGCGGCGATCAGCGCCGGAATCGACGACACCGTCGCCAGCAGCGGCAGGGCGGCACAGATCAGCAGGGTCCCGCCGGCCGTCACCCGCCGGCAGCCGAAACGTGTGGACAGGATCCCGGCCACCGGCATCGCCAGGATCGAACCCACCCCCAGGCACAGCAGCAGTAATCCCAGGGTGCCTTCATCCAGTCCGGCCCGGGCCTTGGCATAGGGCACCAGCGGCGCCCACGCAGCGATGCCGAACCCGGCGATGAAAAAGGCGATGCGCGTGGACATCTGTAACAGGCGGCCGGGAACGAAAGTGGTCTGGCTGTTGAGGCTGGTCATAACAATCCTTGGCAAAAAGCGTTGCGTCCTCAACGGACAGTGACCGGCCTGTGAGGGTTCGATCAGTGCCCGGAAAGTTTTACGGTCAAACAGGGCGACATCCTTGCACAGTGCCGCTGTTTTTCGCGATATGTTGAGCCATTCCAATGACTCGCGGAGGGCGCCATGGCGCAGCGGTACGATGCACGGGGCAACATTTACATCGTGGTAGCGCCTGAAGAACTGCGCCGCCAGGGCATCGACCTGCCCGGTCAGGCCAGCCAGGCAGCGCAAACCCTCGAAGCCTGGGCGATAGCCGCGATCGAAGTTTGCTGCAGTTGGGCCCCAGGCACTCAACCGTCCGGCAGCAAGGATCATCGTAGCGACGGTTTGCTGGTCGGACCGTTTCAGTCGTCGCCGCCCTTTGATCTGTTGATCGTCAACACCGACGGTACCTTGGCCGAGCGCAGTGGCAACGGGCTGACGATTTTTTCCCAGGCCCTCAGTGATCAAGGGCTGTTGCCGCAGAAAGAAGCCTGTCTGCTCAGGGTTCACCACGACAAGGCTGATACGCCTTCGCCGGGGCAGACTTCAGTGAAAGCCGCAGAGGTCGATGGCGTGAAGGGTTTCTGGCTCGATCTGGGCCAGCCGGGATTCGGGCCGTCGGCAGTCAGTGCTGTCGGCGTTAAAACGGTGCTGTTGAATGGTCGTGAGCTCAGCCACGTTGAACAATTGTCGGCACTCAATAGCGCATGGTCGCGCAGTCAGTTCGCGCGGGTCGGCAATCCCCATTGCGTGACGCTGGTGGAAAGTGCCGGGGATCTGCCGAGCAACGAGCAGATGCGTGAGCCGGCGCTGGGTGAGGGGCTGACGCGAATCGCCTACGCCATGCCGGTCGGTGCAGGCAAACCTTGTCCGGCGGGGATCAATCTGCAATGGGCAATGCGCCTGTCCGAAGGACACATCGCCGCGCGGGTATTCGAGCGGGGCGAGGGGCCGACGGAGTCGTCGGGGACCAGCGCCAGCGCGGTGGCCTGTGCGGCCTGGCGGGCAGGTTGGGTCAGCGCCGGGGAGGTGAAGGTGACGATGCCGGGTGGCACGGCGCCGATCTTGCTGGAAGAGGAGCACGGGGAATTGAGTCGGGTCAGTCTGTTTGGTACGGCTCGGTTAATCGATTGACTTCAAAATAGCCTTCGCGAGCAAGCCCGCTCCCACATTTAACCGCGTTTGTCTGGACAACTCGGTCAATTGTGGGAGCGGGCTTGCTCGCGAAGAGGCCAGACCAGTCAACACCAGACTCAGCTCAGCCCACTGAACTCCACCACCGGCATCGTCCGCTTCATCAACACCTTGCCATCGCGCACCGAGTACAGCGGCAACCCCTGGCTGCGGATCACCTCGTAATCACTCTCCGCCGACAGAATCAGCAGGTTCGCCGGCCGCCCGCGCTCCAGGCCGTAGCGATCGCCGAGGTTCATGGCTTTGGCGCTATTGTCCGTCACCAGATCCAGCGCGCTTTGCAGGTTGCGATAACCGAGCATGTGGCAGATGTGCAGGCCGGCTTCGAGCACCCGCAAAATGTTGCCGTTGCCCAGCGGATACCACGGGTCGACGATCGAGTCCTGGCCGAAGCACACGTTCATGCCCGCCTCCAGCAACTCGTTGACCCGGGTCACGCCCCGGCGTTTCGGGAAGGTGTCGAAGCGACCTTGCAGGTGGATGCTTTCGGTGGGGCAGGAGACAAAGCTGATCCCCGAATGCCCGAGCAAGCGAAACAGTTTGGCGCAGTAGGCATTGTCGTAGGAGCCCATGGCCGTGGTGTGGCTGGCCGTGACCCGCGAACCCATGTCGCGGCTGCGGGCCTCTTCGGCGAGCACTTCGAGAAAGCGTGAATGCGGATCGTCGGTTTCGTCGCAATGCACGTCCACCAGGCAACCGCTGCGTTCGGCCAGGTCCATGAGGAACTTCACCGAGCTGACACCCTGATCGCGGGTGTATTCGAAATGCGGAATGCCTCCCACCACGTCCGCGCCCATGCGGATGGCTTCTTCCATCAATTCGCGACCATTGCGGTAGGACTCGATGCCTTCCTGGGGGAATGCGACGATTTGCAGGTCGACCAGGTGCCGGCTTTCCTCGCGCACTTCGAGCATGGCCTTGAGTGCGGTCAGTTGCGGGTCGGTGACGTCGACGTGGGTGCGCACATGCTGGATGCCGTGGGCGGCGAGGGTCTGGATGGTTTTCTTGGCCCGAGCCTTGGTGTCTTCCTTCGTGATGGTCGCCTTGCGCTCGCTCCAGCATTCGATGCCTTCGAACAGCGTGCCGCTCATGTTCCAGCGCGGCTCGCCGGCGGTCAGGGTTGCATCGAGGTGGATGTGCGGCTCGACAAAGGGCGGCACCACCAGTTTGCCACCGGCGTCCAGATCGCCAGGGCCCAGGGTCGGGGCTTCGATCTGGCGGCCGATGCTGCTGATCAGGCCGTTTTCCAGGTACAACTCATGCAGGCCTTCCTGGTTGCGCAGACGGGCATTGATGATGTGCATCGGGCAGATCCTTTTGGCGAATCGTTTAGGCGATACCCTTACGTTAGCTCGGAGGCGGCGATTCCCGCCAGTTCAAAATGTGGGAGCGAGCCTGCTCGCGATGGCGGAGTGTCGGTCACCTTGGTGCTGAATGTGCC
>NZ_JAHBCX010000067.1:0-10765 GCF_019955895.1 Pseudomonas sp. GL-B-12 | reverse complement strand
CCGTGTCGTTGCCGGCACCGGCGAGCTCGGTCACCACGTCCCCAAGGTCGGTGACTTCGTAGACATCGTCGCCAACACCGCCGGCCATCGTGTCGGCACCCGTACCCCCGATGAGAATGTCATTGCCCGCGTCACCATTGAGGATGTCGTTGCCACCCAAGCCGTTCAGGATGTCGTTGCCATCACCTCCGCTGGCCACGTCGTCGCCTGCCGTGCCGGTCCATATGTCGACACCGGCGGTACCGACGAACACATCACCGGCGGCCACCGGGGCCGTGGCGTCGGACGTAACGGTTTCGGCCGTACCGAAGTCATCCACGTAACTGACCACCACGCGCACCTGATCGCCGACCTGAGTCTGGCCAAGCGTGAACGTGCTAGCAGTGGCTCCGGCGATGTCAACGAAGGTGACCCCATTGGTCTCCTGCCACTGGAAGGTGAACTGCGGATTGCTGAGGCCATCGACGTCGATGATGCTCGACGGGTCGGCGGTCAACACCTCGTTCAGAAACGCAAGCCCGAGGACGGTCGGCCCGGCAGTCGGTGCGTTGTTCCCCGACGAGTCGACGATCTCCAGCGTACCCTGGGCATCCTGATACACCGCCCGAACGCGGAGGTTCAGACCTGCTACATCGTCCGCTACCAGATAGGTGGCGCCGGTCGCCCGCGATACCTCGCCAGCGGCGACAAAGGAGATGTCTTCAAAGACACCCGAACCAGGGATGTTTTCGACCTGCCAGTAGTAAGCCACCGGACCGGTAACCGCACCGGTCGGATTGGCCGCACTGACGCTGTCGGCGTCGCGGATCGACTGATCGCTGACGCGCAACAGTTGGCCGGCGACAGGCGCATCGGTACGCGCACCGGTGGCAGCATCGAGGATCGCCAGACGCCCCACAGGACCGCTGTTCAAGGCGGTGCCAACGCCGGACGCCTGCGCCTGGTCTGCGAACTGCAGACGCTCGATGCCCGTCAGGCGATCGACGCCATCACGCCCGGCCACCAGGTCGGTCACGATGACGGCGTTGCCATCGACAGCGACGCTGTACTCCGACGCATTACCGGAGAACACCGCGGTGTCGAAGCTGTCGGTGCCGGTCAGAATCTCCCGCACGATGACCAGCTGGCCCGGGTTGTAAGTACCGTTCAGCATTGCCTGAACCATCGGCGCCATGCTGTCGAACGTGGCGATTTCCGCGCCAGTGCCATCAGCGTTTGCCCGTACGCTGATGCGTACGTTCAGCCACTTGTCACCGTCGATGATGTCGTCACCACCGCGGCCTTCGATAAGGTCGCTGCCGCTACCACCGAGGATGATGTTGCCGCCGTCGAAGAACGTCGCTCCGACTGGCAACAGGCCCGCCAGACCATTGATCAGGCTGATGTTGGTCAACACACTGCCGGTGGCACCCGCGGTGGGTAGCGATGTCGCATTTTCGTTATCACCGCGCAGGAAGTCACCGTGGGACGAACCCGACAGACCTTCCATGATGTCGAAACGCACCAGTGCCGAAGCCCCCGAACCCGGCTGCACTGGCACATCGAAGAAGCGGTCGCTGTAATCGATGGTCACGCCCTGGGCGAGATCCTTGAAGGTCGCCCAGTCATAGCCGGAGCCGCCGATATAGCGGTCACCGAAGCCGAGACTGCCGACCATGATGTCGTCGCCGCCTTCGCCGTTGAACTTATCGTTCTCGTTACCACCGACGAATACATCGTGGCCGATGACCGGGTCGTTGCCGAGCGGATCGAAGTTGTCGCCAGGCGCACCGTCCGAGGTGCCCTTCTCGATCCAGTCGTCGCCTTCGTTACCCATGTCCTGTTCGTTGGCTTTGCTGCCCAGGATGAAGTCATTGCCCTGGCCACCAATGGCCTCGGAGGCGTCCTCACCGGTCACGATGAAGTCGCTGCCGAACCCGCCAATGATCAGGTTGACGCCGTTGCCTCCGTGCAGTACGTCGTTGCCGTCGCCACCCTGGATGTTATCGTCGCCGCCGATGTCGGTGATGATGTCGTCGCCGGCGCCACCGCGCAGCTGGTCGTTGCCGTTACCGCCATCGATGCGATCGTTGCCGCCATCACCCCAGACCGTGTCATCGCCATCACTGGAGATGAGGATGTCTGCGTTGTCGGTGCCACCCAGCACGATGTGCTCTTCACCACCGTACCGGATGTAGTTGGTGTCCGCCCCCACGGTCAGCGGGTTGTCGCGGAACACCACCTGCTCTGCGTTCGGGCCGAGCGGATCGGCGGCGAGCAGGCCATCGTTGTATTGCTTGCTCAGGTCCACTTCCAGGTAGAGTCCTGGGTCCGAGAACACCAGGCCAGGCAAGTGCGTGGCCGAGGTGTTGGCCATGATCAGCTTGGCGAACGAGTTGCTTTCAAGTTCCGCATTCATCGACAGGCCAGAGGTACGCTCCAGGTAGTAGAAGCGGTCGCCGTCCTGCAGTTTTTCCAACTGGTTCTCGAACACGAAGTTGAAGGTCGAGCCGAGCATGCCGCCGAACGGGGTTTTCTGTTCGGCCAGACCGCCGATCCACAGGTCGATGGCATCGACGCCCGTGATCGTCACACCCCTCAGGTCGTCGGCAGTACCCAGCACGCCGTCGGTGCCGGGCAGCGTTACGTTGGCATAGGCACCGGTGCTGTTGAGGAAGTCCAGACGGTCAGCCGGCGCACCCGCACCACCGAAGACCAGCGCCAGGGCTGCAGCGCGTTTGCCTTCCAGTGTGGTCGCCGCCGTGATCGTGTCATGCGTGCCATAGGCCGCGATGAAGTTGATCAACGACTCCGGATGTTTGAGGTATTGCACCAGATCGACCCAGCTGGTGTACGGCTTAAGTTGGGCATCACCGGTTTGGCTGTAGATGTCGCGGCGGATCGCGTTGAGTGAGGGAATCCCCACGTCGCGGCCACGGGCGATGTTGATCGCCGGCAGGTCGAGCGGCAGGCCGAGCAGGTTATTACGCAGCGCCTCGGTGACGAACTCGTCGATTTCGTTACCGGCTTGCCGAGTCACCCCACGTATGATCGCACTGGTCGCATCCTCTGGAGACACGCCACTGGCGGCGTACGCCAACGGGTTGAGGAACGCTGCGATCAAGCCCAGTTGCTGATTGGGATCAGCGCTGGCCGGATCGCCCACCGCGTTGAAATTGATATCGAAGCGATCGACGGTCTCGGTCAGCATCGAGTGGCCAAACCGATACACGGTGTGGGCGAACTCGGCGACGATCGAGGCATCGAGGTCGACGTCATAGACCTGGGTCGGTGCGAAGAACAGATCGACTCTGGGCTGGATGGTCCGCGCAAACTCCTCGAACACCAGGTGCTGATACTGCATCTCGGTGCCGAACTTGGCTGCCTGGAACAAGCGCTCGCCATTCCACACCAGCGCATCGAACTCAGCCTGGGTGGTTGGCAATGCGGCCACCGGAGTGAGCAGCCACTCATTAAGGAAGGCCACGTCACCCGAATCGAGCACGGTATCCTTGGTCTGCGCAACCAGCCGGTTGTGCTCGGAGTGGAAGATCGCATGCACCGCGGTCAGGCCGATGTTCTCGTTGACCCGGCCGTCGCCGGCGATGTAGTGAGCGTCGAGCAGTTCGTTGTCATAGGTCAGGTTGTTGCCGGCCCCGTCAACAGGCTGCGCATTGCCGACAGCGGTGTCCGCATCCGCCTGCAGAACCCCACCGACGATTACCGGCGCGGCATTGTGGTTAATGTCGACGAGGAACTGGTGACCGGTGCGCACAGCATCGGTCAGGTCAAGGGGAGCAAGCGGATCGCCTTCGACAAGGACGTCATCCGGCGTGCCGCCAAGACCGTCAACACCCTTCATCACGACCATCGGGAAGCCGTTCGGCCCCTTGATGAAATTGCCGTAGGCATCGGTCGCCAACAGCGGGGCATTATCGACATCGGCGTCGGTCAGGTTGATGCCGAGAATGTCACGGGCTTGCGCCTTGACCACCTTCCAGGTCGCCATGCCACCAATTTCGACGTCGTCCGCGGTACCAAACTGGCCATCCGCGCCCAGATCACGGTTGGTGATCAGCCTGCCGGTCGCTATAGGGCCAGTGTCGGTCAGTTGATAAGCGCGCAGGAACACCTGGTGCGACGGGTGCGAGCTATAGGTCTGGTTCTGGTCCACGAACGGCGAGGTGGTGTTGGTTTGCTCATGGATGTCGTCGGCCGTACCGAGAACGCCATCCGCCCCTGGCAGGTTGGTCGCGCGGGTCAGCACCATGAAGTTCGTCGGGCTACCTGCGACAAAGAGTGGATCATCCGGCTGCAGCGGAATGAAGACGGTGCCTGAACCGCCTTTGGTGACCAGGTCCAGGCCATGATCGAAGAACTGTCCGAAGAAGGTCATCCAGGCGTTGAACGGCGCGGACAACCCCGCGTCCGCCGCGACGTTCTCGATAAAGTACACATCGTGATCATCGGCAGTACCGAACTGACCATCCAGGCCGGGGCTGGCAACAATCTGTACGCCATCCTTGAGCACGTCGTCGTTACCCACCGCGCCGAAGTTGAGCACACCGTCCAGGCCCGGGTTGAAAGCCGTGGCATAGGCCGCCGGGTTGTTCGCCGTCTGGTCGACGATCAGGTTACTGATGGTGCGCGGCTGCGAGTCAATCACAAGGCCGCTGTTCTGCGCATACGACGTTCCCGCTTCCGCCGGATTGAAGACCGGATCGGTCAAGCGCGGGAAGACGTTATCGGCGGCACCAAACTCGGTGTTGTTGATGCCATTGAGGTTCATCAGGTTGTTGTTCGACCCGTCGACCGCACGCAGGCCCAACGGCGCGCGGATATTCGGGATCAGCGAGAGGATGTCCTGACCGGACGCTTCCGCCTCGGCAATCTTGATCTGGTCAAGGATGAAGTTGAGGTCGGAACGGACCATGTGCAGGCCCGCGCCACCCGCGGTGGCATCGACTACAGGTACCAGCGCCGTTGGCGTGACCGGTGCACCGGCAACTATGGCAGTCGTCGGCGTGGAGAACAGGATCTCCGTGGTGCCGTGACCGTCCTGATACATCGCCTTGACCCGCAACGACAACCCGGCGAGGTCAGGAGAGACCTTGAACGCGGTGCCGTCGGCGCTTTGGAACGCCAGGTCGCCAGCCGGCAACAGGATGATGTCCTCGAATATACCGCTGCCTGGCGTTGCCTCGAACTGCCAGATGTAGGACACCGAGGAGTTGGTGATCAAGCCCAGCGGATTACCCGCTGCGATATTGTTGGCATCACGCACCCCGGCCACGCTGACCGTCAGCGTGTCGCCCACCGTTATCGCTCCGCCGTTGCCATCCGAGACAGTCGGACTGCCAACCGGTTGGGCATTGAGCCCCTCCACCAGCACTAGCTGGTCATCGGCGAATTGCAGGCGTTCGATATGCAGCAGGGTATCGGTGCCGTCGCGACCCGCTACGCTATCTATCACTGTATAGACATCGTCCGCCAGATCGTCCGTGCCGCGGTCGTCAACGGTAACCGTATACTCGGCCTGAAGCCCGGAGAAGATGGCGGTGTCGAAGGCCGCCCCGCCCGTCGAGGTGCCGGGCATGATTTCCCGCACAGCCTTGAGTTGACCAGGGTTAAAGGTGCCGTCCAGCATGAGCGGGATCATATCGACCATGCTGTCGAAGGTGGCGATTTCGGGACCGGTATGGTTGACGTCGCCGGCGGCATAAACGGCAATCCTGACGTTGATCCATTTGTCGCCATCGATCAGATCATCGCCACCGCGGCCCTCGATCAGGTCACTGCCATTGCCGCCGAGGATGATGTTGCCAGTGGCAAAACCGGTGGTCGGCAAACCAGCATCGGCCAGGAACTGGTCCAGTCCGCGGATCAACGCGACATTGGTCAGCGCACTGCCCGTGGCACCACCGTGGTTGATGATAGTGACCGCATCAACATTATCGCCTTTGAGCACATCGCCGAAACTCGAACCGGACACGCCTTCAACCTCGGCAAAACGGTCGAGAATCGAGGCCGGCGAGGCGCCGACCGGATTGAATATGCCGGCATTCTGGTTTGGTGCATTACCGTGGGGCTGCGCCAGCGCGGCCAGGGTCAGGTCAACGGTCACGCCAACCTTGTCGTTCTTGTAGGTCACCCAGTCGAAGCCGGACATGCCGTCCATCTTGTCCTGGGCATCGCTGCCGACGAAGATGTCGTCGCCACCCTCGCCGATCATTTCGTCGAAGCCGCCACCACCGGTAAAGATGTCGTTGCCGATCACATCGTCATTGAGCAACGGCGAGAAGTTATCGCCAGGCGCACCGTCCTGGGCGCCCTTCTCGATCCAGTCATCACCTTCGTTGCCGGTAGGTGGCAGGTTGGTCTTGGCGCCGAGGATGAAGTCGTCACCCTGACCGCCGAAGGTGGTGCTGATGTCTTCGGTGGTGATGATGAAGTCCTGGCCATCGCCGCCAAGGATCAGGTTGCCTGCAGCAAGCATGCTGCCAACCACGATCACATCGTTACCGGCATTACCCTCCAGGCGGTTATCGCCGAACGAGTCGCTGATGATGTCATCACCCGCGCCGCCCAGTACCGCATCGTTCCCGGCACCGCCTTCGAGGCGGTCGTTGCCGGCGTCGCCGTAGATGGTGTCATCGCCGTCACCGGAGATGATGATGTCATTGCCGGCAGTGCCGCCCATGACGATATGGTCTTCACCGGTGTAATGCAGATAATTGGTGTCCGGACCCACGGTGTCGGGGTTGTCGCGGATCACCAGCGGCACGACTTCCACGCCGTTGATCATGATGCCGCCCGTCGGATCAGCGCGGCTGTCCACGCCAAGGCCAGTGAACTGAGTGGCCTGATTCACTTCGAGGGTGAACGTCGGCGTCAGGAACACGGTGTTCGCCAGGTGGGTGACATCGGTGTTGAGCATGATCAGCTTGGCAAAGGAGTTGTTCTCAAGCTCAGTGCCGAAGTTCAGGCCCGCGGTACGCGACAGGTAGTAGAAACGGTCGCCGTTCTGCAACGCCTCCATCTGGGTTTCAAACACGAAGTTGAACGTCGAGCCGAGCATGCCGCCGAACGGCATCTTCTGTTCGGCGAGGCCACCGACCCAGAAGTCGATGTCGTCGACGCCCGTGACCGTCACACCTGTCAGGTCATCTGCAGTACCCAGTACCCCATCCCCGCCGGCCGTCGTTACATTGGCATAGGCTCCAGTGCTGTTGAGGAAGTCCAGGCGGTCAGCCGGTGAACCCGCAACATTGAATACCAGTGCAAAGGCTGCAGCGCGTTTGTCTGCCAGCGTGAGCGCCGCCGTGATCGTGCTATGCGTGCCATAGGCCGCGATGAAGTTGACCAGCGACTCGGGGTGTTTGAGGCTGTCCGCCAGGTCAGCCCAACTGATGTACGGCTTGAGTTGGCTGTCGCCGGTGGATGCGTAGAACTCACGGCGCGCCTCGTTCAAGGTGGGGATGCCCGTGTCGCGACCACGCGCCATGTTCAGGCTCGGCAAATCGAGCGGCAGACCGAGCAGGTTGTTGCGCAACGCTTCGGTGACAAACTCATCGAGTTCGTTGCCGACCTGGCGGGTCACACCGCGAATTATCGCCCCTGCCGCCTGATCCGCAGTCAACCCGCTGCCGGCGAACGCCAGCGGGTTGAGGAAGGCCGCGATCAGACCCAGTTGCGAGTCCGGGTTGGCCGGGTCAGTCAGCAGCGGATTGAACGCGGGATCGAAGCGATCGACGGTCTCGGTCAACATCGAGTGACCAAAGCGGTACACCACGTGGGCGAACTCGGCGAGGATTGCCGGGTTGATCGAGGTGTCATAGCCACTGGGCGCAAGGAATCCGTCGACCTGCGGCTGAATGGTCCGCGCGAACTCCTCGAACACCAGGTGTTGGTACTGCATCTCGGTGCCGAACTTGGCGGCCTGGAACAGGCGTTCGCCGTCCCACACCAACGCTGCAATCTCGGCGGGTGTAGTCGGAATCGCGGCCACGTCGACTGCCAGCCACTCATTGAGGAAGGCCAGGTCGCCGGCGGCTATGAGGGTGTCCTTGGTTTGCTGGACCAGGCGGTTGTGCTCGGAGTGGAACACATGGTGCACGGTGGTCAGGCCGATGTTCTCGTTTACCCGGCCGTCGCCGGCAATGTAGTGGGCGTCGAGCAGTTCGTTGTCATAGGTCAGGTTGTTGCCGCCCGCGTCAACGGGCTGGGCATTGCCGACAGCGATGTCGGCATCCGCCTGCAGTACCCCGCCGACGACTACCGGCGCGGCATTGTGGGCGATGTCGTCGAGGAAGCCATGCCCGGTGCTCACGGCGTTGGCCAGACTGATCGGAGCAGCCCGGTTGCCTTCGACCAGTTGAGTGACGTCATCAGCCGTACCGGCGATGCCGTCAGCACCGTTACTGATGCGAATCACCACCTGCGGCATGCCGTTCGGACCGCGGATGAAGTTGCCGTACGCATCGGTTGCCAGCAACGGCACGTTGTGTACATCGGCGTCAGTCAGGTTGATGCCGAGAATGTCACGGGCCTGGGCCTTGACCACCTTCCAGGTTGCCATGCCGCCATTTTCGCCGTTGCCATCATCGGCAGTGCCAAACAGGCCATCGGCGCCGAGATCGCGGTTGGTAATCAAGCGCCCTGTCGCAACAGGATCGCCTGCCGCGTTGAGCACGTACTCGCGCAGGAACACCTGATGCGACGGGTGCGAGCTGTAGGTCTGGCTCTGGTCGACGAATGGCGAGGTGGTGTTGGTCTGGCCATCATCGGTGGTGCCGACTATTCCGTCCGCGCCGGCGGTACGCACCGCACGTGGCAGCACCATGAAGTTGGTCGGGCTGCCCGGTACGAACAACGGATCGTCCGCCTGCAGCGGAATAAACACGAAGTCGGTAGCGCTCTTGGTGACCAGGTCGAGACCGTGGTCGAAGAACTGGCCGAAGAAGGTCATCCACGAGTTGAAGCTGGCGGTCAGGCCGACGTCCGGCGACACGTTGGGAAAGAAGAACACATCCTTGTCATCGGCCGTGCCGAACACGCCATCCAGCCCGGGGCTGGTGACTATCTGTACGCCATCCTTGAGTACGTCGTCATTACCCGCACCCACCACGCCGAAGTTGAGCACACCGTCCAGGCCCGGGTCGAACGCTGAGGCATAGGCCGCCGGGTTGTTGGCGGTCTGGTCGACGACCAGGTTACTGATAATCCGTGGTTGCGGATCGGTCACATCCCCTGTCCCGGCGTATGCCGTTAGAAACGAGGGATCAAGCAGGCGCGGGAAGGCATCGTCCGCGGAGCCAAACTCGGTCTGGCCGGTGACCAGGTTGTTGAAGCTACCATCGACGGTACGCAGGCCGAATGGCACCTGAGAGTTGGGAAGCAAATCAATGAGGCTTGCGCCGTCGGCATTCGCCTCTGCGATAAAGATTTGCTTAAGGATGAACTCCAGGTCCGACTTGCTGAAATTGGCCATTTTGGATTGCCCTCGATCTATTTGGGTAAAGGCACGGGACGAGAAAACCCTCCCGCGCCAAGTCAAGTGCTGGCTTGCGCAGTGTGTTGGTTATGTTTTTTTGCGAGAGCTCTGGCGTTACCCGGGACCCGGGATACGCGCCTGGAATTCGCGAAATGAATTGCTCGCCGGGCGATCAGGCAGAGCGGATTCGAGCCCTGGGTGGGCCATGGAATCTGGAAGTGAAGGCGAACGTCCTGGACAGCCCCTTCCCTCTGCAAAGAAACGAAATGATCGACATGATTCGGCTCCTCTCGGGAAAGTCACCGCGCCTTGCGTTGCCAAAGCGATGGCAAGCTACAGGCGGGCGGACCCCCCGATAACTAAGACTAAAGTTCCATAGCAAATCTTTGTCAATTTTACGTCGATAAAACAGACGACTGGTGTTAGGCATCTCAACTATCTGTTTTTAAAAGACATATAGGAAGTTGAGTGCAGGTATAGAGCGAAATGTTATTTCTAGCCGCTGTTTCAGGCGGTGATTGAGGATGAGATTCGAAACAGCAGCGAAATGCTGGCTGGTGGACAAAACGCATCAGGCGAACAGCTGGAGCAATGTTTACGCAACTACCTGAGTACCTTTCATGTCCTTCATCCAGAAGAAGGCTGTGTCCTTCCGGTCTTGGGTGCAGAGATTGCGCGCGCCGAACCGGAGGTACGGCTGGCCGCCGAAAAAGGCCTGAAGCAAGTACAGAAAGCCTGGGCCGATCGTCTCCGTAGCCCTGATGCGGCATGGGCCGTCATCGCTCAATGTGTGGGAGCGCTAGTCCTGTCCCGAGCAGTCGAGAAAGAACGAACTCACAAGGAAATCATTGCCTCGACCCGCGAAGCTATTGAAAAGAGCTATTTCACGCCGGAAAAATAGAAAAACGTCTCCGATTATGCGAGAGCAGCTCGCAACGCCATGATCATCGCTATCGCTGCAAAACCCTGGTCGATTCAGCCCTCCCTGAATACCCACACCGAATGCATTCATGAGGCGATTGAGTGGAAGGAGAAAGAGAGGGCATCCATTGCCCTCCCCTCTACTGTTCCGCCCTCCTGCGACGGTACTGACCAGGACCTCAGACGACCAGAATGAAGTCCGTCTGATCAACGGCCGCGCTGTTGACACCCACCAGGCGGATGGCGTCCGCCCCGATCCCTACCACCGTGTCCGCCCCGTCAGCCGTTATGCTCACGTTGGACGCGAACACCGCGCTGGTGACCCCCATCCCCGTGATATCGAGCAAGTCCTGCCCTGCGGCCGGGTTGGCT
>NZ_JAHBCX010000077.1:0-183856 GCF_019955895.1 Pseudomonas sp. GL-B-12 | reverse complement strand
CGCGAAGGCGGTGGATCATCCAACATCTCAGTTGACTGCCAAGCCGCCTTCGCGAGCAAGCCCGCTCCCACAGGGGATCACCTCCGGAACTACTTGAAGACCAATGCCTCAGGCACATCCACATCCCACAACACACCGGGATCATCCACGGTCACTTCAACCACCCGCCCTTGGGCGAACAGCGGTTTGGCGCCACGATCCCCCGATAACGCCATCAACCCCGCTGCGAAGTCTCGTCCGAACCCGACCGGATGCCCGTATTCACCGCCCTGCACGGGCACGCTGATACGGTCATCGCCAATACCCGCCACCACTTGTTCGATACTGGATGGCAGGATGAACGGCATATCCCCCAGCACCATCAGCCAGCCATCGAGTTGCTTGCAGGCAACGACTCCCGCAGCAATGCTGTCGCCCATTCCCGTCGATTCGATCAGTTCAATCTCGCAGCCATAGGCCTGAGCCATGCGAATCACTTGCGGGCGGTCAGCAGTGGTCACCAGCACGCGTTTGTCCAGCGCCGCCGGCAGGTTGACCAACGTGTGCTCGATGACGGACCGCACCACGCCGTCACGCCCAGTGCAATCGGCCACCAATTTATCCTTTTCGGCGCCCGCAACCTCACGAAACCGGCTGCCCTGCCCCGCCGCCAGTACGACGACGCCAATGGACTCGCTCATACGCTCTCCCGCAAGACTTTCTTCTGCTTCAGTTCGACGCCATTTTTGACTGCCACGATTTCCGCCATGAGCGACAAGGCAATTTCCGCTGGATTATGACTGCCAATGTGCAAACCGATCGGACCATGCAAGCGGTCAATCGCCGATTGCGACAAACCCAGTTGAACCAGGTTTTCCCGGCGCTTCTGGCTGTTGACCCGCGATCCCAGCGCCCCGACGTAAAAAGCCCGGGAATCCAGGGCTGTGAGCAGTGCCATGTCGTCCAGACGCGGATCATGGGTCAAGGCCACGATGGCCGTGCGTTCATCGGTCTGGATATTCAATACCGCCTCATCCGGCATGCCAGAAACGAATCTTCCGTGCTGCTCCTCCCAGCCATAGACGAACTCGCTACGCGGATCGCAAATCAGTACCTCGAAATCCAGCAGCCGGGCCATTTCCGCCACATAGCGCGACAGCTGCCCCGCGCCGATCAGCAGCAAGCGCCAGCGCGGGCCATAGATCGCCCGCAAGGTCTGTCCGTCGAAGGTCAACACATCAGCTTTATTGGCCGGCTGCAAAAGCACTTCGCCGGTGGCCAGGTTCAGTTCACGCGCAACGATTTCATGGGCCTCGCATCGGGCGAGCAATTGCTCGACCCAATCCCCATCGTCGATACGCTCCTCGGTCAAGCGCAAGGTGCCACCGCAGGGCAAGCCGAAACGTGCGGCTTCCTCGCGGGTCACGCCATACGTGATCAGTTGCACCGATGGCCCATCAAGCGCAAGGCGCCCGTCGTGCAGCCGGGCGATCAGGTCATCTTCGACACATCCGCCGGAGACCGAACCAATCACCATGCCGTCCTCGCGCAAGGCGAGCATGGCGCCGGGTGCCCGGGGCGCAGTGCCCCAGGTCTCGACAACGCTGTACAACACCACCTGCTGACCGGCGCGATGCCATTGCAACACGCTGCGCAGGACGTTCAGATCGGCGCTGTCCATCAGGCGCCCGCCTTCTGCCAGCCCGACAGCTGATAACGAACCGGCAGGTTGCGGATGCGTTTGCCGGTGGCAGCAAAGATCGCATTGCACAGTGCCGGCGCAATCGGTGGCACGCCCGGCTCACCCACACCGCCCAATGGGACGTTGCCCGACGGCGTCACCAGATGCACTGCCACTTCTTTTGGCGCCAGAGACATGCGCGCCACCTCGTACATGTGGAAGTTATCCTGCTGCACTTTACCGTCCTTGAAGCTGATTTCCCCCAGCACCGCATTACCCAGGCCCATGACACAGGCACCTTCGAATTGCGCGCGAATCCGCTCGGGGTTGATCTGTGGTCCGCAATCGACGGCGATGTCGGCCTTGTGCACCACCAGTGTGCCGTCGTCTTTGACCTCCACCTCGATCACCGCCGCCACATACGTCACGAAGCTGTAATGCACCGCCAGGCCCAGGCCGCGACCCTTGGGCAACTCACGCCCCCAACCGGCGGCTTTGGCGGCGGTCTCCAGTACCGTGCGCAGGCGCGCGGTGTCGATCGGATAACGCTCGGGGGATTCACCGTAGTTCCACTCTTCACTCAAGGTGCGCGGATCGATCTGACGGTCCGGGCCGAGCAATCTGATCTGGTACTTGAGTGGATCCTGCCCGGCCTTATGCGCCAGCTCATCGATAAAGCTCTGGATCGCGAAGCCATGGGGAATGTTCGACACCGAGCGATACCACCCCACCCGGGTATGCACCGTTGCCTCGGGGTTTTCCAGGCGAATGTTGGGGATCGCATACGCCATGTTTGTGAAGCCCATGCCCAGTTCGAACGCCGCCTCATGGTTCATGCCCGGCGCAAACAACGCGGTGATGCTCGGCGCCACCGTACGGTGCAACCAGCCGGACGGCAGGCCATCCTTGTTCAGGCTGGCCTTGAGGTATTCGGCCGACACGGTGTGGAAGTAGGAACAGTGAATGTCGTCTTCGCGGGTCCATTGCACCCGCACCGCTTTGCCGGGGAATTCCTTGGCGAGGATAGCAGCCTCGATGATGAAGTCAGGCTTGGACTTGCGCCCGAACCCGCCCCCGAGCAGGGTCACGTTGAATGTGACCTTGTCGAACGGCAGGCCCAGGCGTTCACCGATCCGTTCCCGGGTGACCTGCGGCGCCTGGCTTGGCCCCCAGGCTTCGCAGGCACCGTCCTTGAACCGCGCAATGGCGACCATCGGTTCCATCGGCGACTGTGACAAATGCGGCAAGTAGTAGGAGGCTTCCAGCGTGCTATCGGCGCTGGCCATGGCCTTTTCGAGGTTGCCGGTATTGCGCACCACCTTGCCGGGCTTGAGCGAGGCCGCTTCAAGTTCCTTGCGATAGGCGATCGAGTCGTAGCTGGCGTTGGGGCCGTCGTCCCACTCGATTTTCAGTGCCTCACGGCCCTTGATCGCTGCCCAGGTATTGCTCGCCACCACGGCGATGCCGCCCAGGGGCTGGAACTCCGAGGGCAAAGGCCGGCTTTCGATCTGTACCACTTTGACCACGCCGGGGACTTTCATCGCCGCGCTGCCATCAAAGCTTTTGACTTTGCCGCCATACACCGTGGGCCGCGCAATGGTCGCGTACAGCATGCCGTCGAAATGCACGTCGGCGCCGTACACCGCACGGCCGTTGACGATGTCCTCCCCATCGATGGCCTTGGTGCCTTCCTTGCCGATGTAACGGAACTCAGCGGGTTGTTTGAGCTTCAGGCTGTCGCGGGCCGGAACCGGCAACGCGCCTGCGGCGGAGGCCAGGGCGCCATATCCGATTTCGCGGCCAGAAGGCTCATGGACGACCTTGTGCAGTTGCGCGTGACACTCACCGACCGGCACTTTCCATTGTGCGGCAGCGGCCTGTTCGAGCATGGTCCGCGCGGCAGCACCGCAGCGGCGCATCGGCTCGTACCAGTGACGCATGCTGCGCGAGCCGTCGGTGTCCTGGTTGCCGAAGCGCATTTCATCGCCGGGGGCCTGCTGCACCTTGACCATCGCCCAGTCGGCTTCCAGTTCATCGGCCACCACCATGGTCAAACTGGTGCGTACGCCCTGGCCCATCTCCGAGCGGTTGCAGATCACGGTCACCGTGCCATCCGCGGCGATGCTCACATAGACTTTCGGATCATCGACCCAGCCGTGGGGCATGCCGTCGGCACCGAACTTCTTGTCTTTTTCTCCAGCAAAAGCGTCTTGCCAGCCCCAACTCGCCGCCAATACCAGCGCACTGGTGGCACCCACCCCTTTCAGAAAGCCACGGCGACTGAGCTGGCTCAGATTGCTCAGGGCGAAATCATTCGGTAAGCGGCTCATGCCTTGGCCTCCTTCAGGTGGGTGGAGGCCTGGCGGATCGCGGTCTTGATGCGGTTGTAGGTGCCGCAGCGGCAGATGTTGCCGACCATCGCCTCTTCAATCTGCTCGTCGCTCGGGTTCGGATTGGTCTTGAGCAGCGCCGTTGCCGACATGATCTGCCCGCCCTGGCAGAAACCGCATTGGGCGACCGCCGTGTCGAGCCAGGCTTGCTGCACGACTTTGCCGATCGGATCGGCGTGCAGGTTGTCGATGGTGCTGACATTCTGTCCGACCACTGAACCGATCGGCGTGATGCAACTGCGTGCCGGAGCCCCTTCGATATGAATGGTGCAGGCCCCGCACAGGCCCATGCCGCAGCCGAACTTGGTGCCGTTGTAACCGGCCACGTCGCGGATCGCCCAGAGCAGCGGCATGTCCTCGGTGACGTCGAGTTGATGGTCTTGACCATTGAGTTTCAGGGTAATCATGGGCACGCCCGCATAGATCTTGAGTTATGGGGTCGAGCAATCTGCCGCTGGATCTCGGTGGGTCGCACGCAGATCGACTCAGGCTAATGGGCTCTCTTATGCGGACGCAGACGTCTGCACCGGGCCTTTGGTGGAGCAAGAGTGTGCATCGTTAGCTGACTAAGTTAACCGAGCATTAACAAAAAAAAACCCTGCTGAGACAGGGTTTTTTAGCTGCGAGCTTTAAGCTGCAAGCTTCAAGTAGAAGCAAAACAGCAAAGGCCTGGATTTGAGAATTGTAGCTTGCCGCTTGAAGCTTGTAGCTGGCGGCTGCTTCATCAATACCGGTTCGGCTCCATTTCCAGATCGACATGGAAACGCTCGAAAATGTCTTTCTGGATGCGCTGCGCCAGGTTCAGCAATTGCAGGCCCGTCGCGCCGCCATAGTTGACCAGCACCAGCGCCTGCAATTTATGCACGCCAGCGTCAGCCTCACGAAAACCCTTCCACCCTGCCCGCTCGATCAACCAACCGGCGGCCAGCTTCATCTGCCCGTCGGGTTGCGCATAGGCCACCAGGTCCGGGTATTCGCCCTTGAGCCGCGCAGCCAGCGCCGCCGACACCAAAGGGTTCTTGAAGAAGCTGCCGGCATTGCCGAGTACGGCCGGGTCCGGGAGTTTTTCGTTGCGGATGCTGCAAATGGCCTGGCTGACATCGCTGGCGGTCGGATGCTCGATGCCCTGTTCGGTCAGGCGCTGACGCACCGGGCCGTATTCCAGGTGCAGATGCGCGGCGCGGTCGAGGGCGAAGCGCACACGCAGGATCAACCAACGCCCCGGCTCCTGCTTGAACAGGCTGTCGCGGTAAGCGAAGTTGCACTCTTGCAATGTGAAGTCGCGCAGTTCACCGGTCTGGCGATCGAGGGCGGTCAGGCCGGCGAACACGTCCTTGATCTCGACGCCATAAGCGCCGATGTTCTGCATCGGTGCCGCACCGACAGTGCCGGGAATCAGGCTGAGGTTTTCCAGGCCGGACAGCCCCAGGGACAGTGTGTGTTGCACAAAGGGATGCCAGGGCTCACCGGCCTCGGCCTCGATCACCACTTTGCTGCCGTCATCGCTCAACACGCGAGTCCCGCGGGTGGCCATGCGCAGCACCAGCGAATCGATATCCGCCGTCAGCAGCAGATTGCTGCCGCCGCCGATCACCAGCACCGGCACCTCGTGTTCCAGCCCATAGGCCAGGGCTTCGCGCACATCGGCGTCGCTATGGGCCTCGGCAAACAACCGGGCCTGGACATCCACGCCAAAGCTGTTGAATGGCTTGAGCGAAACCTGCGATTGAACCTGCAAACTCATAACCGTCCCTTCAATTCGATCACCAGCAAATCACTGGCGCGCTCAATCAGGTCCAACACCTGTTCGAAGCCTTGGTCGCCGTCGTAATACGGGTCCGGGACCTCATCGACGTCCGACTGATAGCGACGCAGGAACAGATCCAACTCGGCCTTGCCCTTGGCCGGTTGCAAGGCCTTGAGGTTGCGCAGATTGCTGTTGTCCATCGCCAGGATCAGGTCGTAGGTGGCGAAATCGGCGCGGGAGACTTGCCGGGCGCGCTGGGCGGACAAGTCATAACCGCGCAGCTTCGCCGCGGCCTGACTGCGTTTGTCCGGCGGCTTGCCGACATGCCAGTCACCGGTGCCTGCGGAGGCCACTTCAACCTGATCGGCCAAGCCGGTCTCGCGCAACTTATGCCGCAGCACGCCTTCTGCCGTGGGAGAGCGGCAGATATTGCCCAGGCAGACAAACAGAACCCGCATCACTTCTCCAGCAGGCGACGAACGCGCTCTAGGTCTTCAACGGTATCGACACCGGCTGGCGGCGCGATCAGTGCGTCGGCCACATGGATCCGCACGCCATGCCACAGGGCACGCAGCTGTTCCAGGCACTCGGTGTTTTCCAGCCAGCATGGACCCCAGCTGACGAAGTCCTGCAGGAAACCGGCGCGGTAGGCATAAATGCCGATATGGCGGCGATACGGCACACCTTCGGGCAACTGCTCAGGGTTCACGGCGAATGCATCCCGCGCCCAGGGCAAGGTGGAACGGCTGAACGTCAGCGCCAGGCCATTGAGGTCGCTGACGACCTTGACCACGTTGGGATTGAACAGGGTGCCCGCGTCTTCGATCGGCTCGGCCAGGGTGGCCATGCGCGCTTCGGCGTGGGCCGCCAGGTTGGCGGCCACCTGATCGATCACGCTCGGCGGGATCAGCGGTTCGTCGCCCTGGACGTTGACCACGATGGCGTCGGGCGCCAGGCCCAGCTTCAGCGCGACTTCGGCCAGGCGATCGGTGCCGGAGTTGTGATCTTCACGGGTCAGTACCACTTCGGCACCAAAGCCTTTGCAGGCCTCGACGATGCGCGCGTCGTCGGTGGCCACCACCACCCGTTCGGCGCTGCTTTTGCTTGCCTGTTCCCAGACGTGCTGGATCATCGGTTTGCCGGCGATCAGCAGCATCGGCTTGCCCGGCAGGCGGGTGGAGGCGTAACGCGATGGAATGACGACGGTAAAGGCTGTGGTCATTTATCCAGGCGCTCGTCGGTGGTCAGGGTGCGCGCTTCGGATTCGAGCATCACCGGGATGCCGTCGCGAATCGGGTAGGCCAGGCCTGCACCCTTGCTGATCAGCTCGGTCTTGTCGGCGCTGAGCTTGAGCGGGCCTTTGCAGACTGGGCAAGCGAGGATATCGAGCAATTTGGTGTCCATGAGCATTCCCTGGAAAAAACGGAGTTAAGGCAACAAACGAGCCGGCAGCAGGCGCATCAGCTGTGTGTCGAACCAGGCCACGAAGGCCGGCGACGGCACGGCATCGACCGCCAGGTACCACCAATCGGCGGTGGCAAAGGCACGGCATTTCACCGCGTCCTTTTCCGTCATCACCAACGGCAATGACGGCGTGAAATTCAACGTCTCCACGCTGTATTCGGCGTGGTCGGCAAACGCATGTGGAACCGGCTGCCAGTGTAGCGTTTCGAGGGTCTTGAAGAAACGTTGCGGATTGCCGATGCCGGCCACCGCGTGCAGGGCCTGGCCGCTGGGGAAGTGGTCGAGGGGACGCCGTTCGCCGCTGCGCAGGTTGACCAGCGCGGTAGGTTGCAATTGAAAGGCAAATCCATCATCGCGGTCAGCCACGGCACCGTTGTAGAGGACCGCGTCGACGCTTTGCAGGCGCTCGACCGGCTCACGCAATGGCCCGGCAGGCAGGCAACGGCGGTTGCCCAGGCCACGGGCGGCATCGATCAGCACCAGTTCCAGGTCGCGGGCCAGACGGTAGTGCTGCATGCCGTCGTCGGACAGGATCAGGTCCAGTGGTTCACTGGCCAGCAAGGCTTTGACGGCGTTGCTGCGATTGGGATCGATCATCACCGGCACGCCCGTGCGCTGGACGATCAGCAACGGCTCGTCACCGGCGACGTCGGCGCCCTGTTCGACCTCGACCCGCCACGGCAACTGCGGCGGTTTGGCGCCGTAGCCGCGGCTGACCACGCCGACCCGCAGGCCGCTGCGCTGACAATGCTCGATCATCCACAGAATCAGCGGGGTCTTGCCGGTGCCACCCACGGTGATGTTGCCGACCACGATCAGTGGCACCGGCGGCTGATAGATCTCGCCCTCACCCGCCAGAAAGCGTTTGCGCTTGTTCATGACCACGCGCCGGTACAGCCATTCCAATGGCTGCAACAGCTTCAGGGCCGGATGACCTGCGTACCACGCGGCGAGCAATCGATCGGACATGGCCATCAGGGCGCGGGGGGCGCCGCCTCGATAGTGGTCATGCGCAAATGACTGAAGCCGAGTTTGCCGGCCGCATCCATGGCAGTCACCACGGACTGATGCTGAGTCTTGCCGTCAGCGCTGATGGACAGCGGCCGGTTGGTGTCGCCATTGGCTTCTTTTTGCAGCGCGTCCATCAGCGAAGCCAGGTCGCTTTTCGGCAAAATCTGATTGTTCACCGAAAACACGCCGTCGGCGCTGATGGCGATGTCCAAAGGCTTGCTCTGATCGTCGGCCGGCGTGCCACTGACCGCTTCCGGCAGATCGACGCGCAACTGGGTTTCACGGGTGAAGGTGGTGGTCACGACAAAAAACAGCAGCAGGATGAACACCACGTCGATCAGCGACGCGAGGTTGATGTCCACCGTTTCCCGTGGTTTGCGGCGGAATTTCACGCTTTGCTCCCGGTCAGGTCCACATCGCGATCGCCCTGCACCACTTCGACCAGCTTGATCGCTTCCTGCTCCATGCCCACCACCAGCTCATCGATCCGGCGTTGCAGGAAACGGTGGAAGAACACCGCGGGGATACCCACCATCAGGCCCGCAGCCGTGGTGATCAGGGCCTTGGAAATACCACCGGCCAGTACCGAGGCGTTGGTGGTCATGCCATTGCCTGTGAACGCACTGAAAATATCGATCATGCCCAGCACCGTACCCAGCAGGCCCAGCAACGGCGCCATGGCAGCGATAGTGCCGAGGGCGGCGACGTAGCGTTCGAGCTCATGGATGACCCGTTGTGCGGCCTCTTCGATGCACTCTTTCATGATCTCGCGACCATGCCTGGAGTTGGCCAGGCCGGCCGCCAGGATCTCGCCCAACGGGGAGTTGGCGCGCAGTTCCTTGAGTTTTTCCTTATTGAGCTGTTTGTCCTTGATCCAGACCCAGACCTGCCCGAGCAAGTGCTCCGGGGTCACGCGGCTGGCTCGCAGGGTCCAGAGGCGTTCGGCGACGATCGCCATTGCCGCGATGGAACTCAGAATGATCGGCAACATCATCCAGCCGCCGGATTTGACCAATTCCCACACAGTGACAGCCCCCTCGAAAAAGTGCGCCACTCTAACATAGGGGGTGCAAGCACCGAAGACCGTGATGTCGCATCCGGTCGGGCTTTGATAACGCTCGGTTATGGGTTCAAGGGCGGCGGATCGCGCCAGAAACGCCGTTCCTGACGCATTGACCACGGCGGCTCGAAGCGTCCCAGTTGCAGACGAATGGCACCGTGTTCGGCGCTGTCGTAGATCGCCATTCCACGTTTTTGATACCGCGCGATGACCGTCGCATGCGGATGGCCAAACGAATTGCCCTGCCCGCGGGAGATCAGCGCACCTTTAGGTTGCAGGACATCCAATAGGGCATTGGATGACGAACTGCGACTGCCGTGGTGTGGCGCCTGCAGCCAATCGGTGGGCAGGGCCAACGGACTGTCCAGCAGGGCTCTCTCGGCGGCGGCATCGATGTCGCCACTCAACAGCAACCGTTCACCATTGGCCTCAATCAGCAAGACACAGGAATTCTGGTTACTGTCGCCGGCCAATGGCCAGTGCCAAAGCTGGAAATCGACTTCATCCCAGGTCCATTGCCGACCGCTCTCACACTTCTCGGCCTGCAACTCCACAGGCAAGTCTGACGGTTCACCACTGACCACCTGTTTCACCGGCAAGCCCTTGGCAATCGCCGGGGCACCGCCGGCATGATCGGCATGGGCGTGGCTGATCAGCATCAGATCGAGCCCCTTCACCCCCAGTTTGCGCAAGGCCGGCAGCACCACCCGTTCCCCCTGGTCGAGTTCACCGAAACGCGGTCCGGCGTCATACAGCAACGTGTGATGCCGAGTGCGCACCAGGATTGCCAGACCCTGACCGACATCCAGTTGCCAGACTTCGGCCATGCCTTCCTGCAACATCGGCCTGGGCGAAAAAACCAGCATCAACAGCATGGGCCACCCTAACGGGCGCATCGGTACGCCTCGCGGCAGCAATAGCAAGAAGACGCCAATGGCACCAATTACCCAGGCCCATAGCGGGACTGCCGCAGGCACCCACGCGGGAACCTCGCCGGAGACGAGCCCCAATCCCCTGAACCACCCGTCGATCAGGCCGCCAGCCAGCCACAGCAATTTCTCACCCACGTAAGGCACCGGCAGCAACAGCGTCCCGAGCAACGCTGGTGGCAGTACCACCAGACTGATCCAGGGCACCGCGAACAAATTGGCCAGCGGCCCACTGAGACTGATTGGCAACCCCAAAACCAGTAACAACGGGAACAGCCCGATTGCAATCAGCCACTGGGCACGGGTCCAGGTCTGCCACCAATGCCACGGTCCCAAACGTCCGCCGAAGGTCAATATCAAGACTGCCACGGCCGCGAAAGACAACCAGAAACCAGGCTGAAGACTCGCCAGCGGCTCCAGCAGCAAAATGCCGCTGAGTGCCAACAACAGTGGCCACCATGCACCGAGATGACGGAACCGTAGACGCCACAACAACACCATTGCAATCATCAGGCAGGCCCGCCGCACCGGCACCTCGAAGCCGGCCAGCATCCCGTAACCGAGCGCAGCGGCGAATGCCAGGCCACACGCCCAGGGCAACCATGGCAGACGGTTCGGCCATAGCCCAAAGCGGGCCAGGCCGGCGATCAGCAGATACACGACTCCCGCCAGCAATCCGATGTGCTGCCCGGATATCACCAACAGATGCACCGTGCCGGTGTCCTGCAATACCTGCCAGTCTTCGCGACTCAGCCCGGCACCGTCCCCGAGCACCAACGCCGTCAACGCGCCGCTTCGCCCCTGGGCATCCACCGCCAGCAAACGCTGACGGATTGCATCACGCCAGGCCCATTGGGCTGGCGCAAGGCGCTCGCCCTCCTTGACCGTCCCGGTCGCGCCGATGCGTTGTGCCAGCAACCAGGCCTGGTAATCGAAGGCCTGCGGATTGAGGAGCCCGACCGGGCGCTTCAATTTGACGGCCAGACGCCAGCGTTCGCCACTGTTCACCGGCGGCCCGCCATACCAGGCCAGACGCATTTGCCGCGGCAGCCGGGTACGTCGGGACTGGATGTCGGTCAATTCGAAACGCACGACACCGTCGTCATGCCGGGGCAAGCCTGTGACCCGCCCTTCGACCCAACGGGTTTCTCCGTCCAGCGTCGGCGGCAACCGGTCATCCAGCGCCCACTGCGCATTCGCACAGGCCCAACTCAAACCGAACAGGTAAAACGCCACCGGATAGGTCCTGAACGGCAGCAACATCAAACCCGCCACCGGCATCGCCAGCCACAACCAGACCGGCGGCAATGCCGGTAAAAAACGCAGGGTCAGCAGACCCAACGCCAGCGCCGTCATCCCTGTGCGCATAAGCCCGTCCTTGAGAGTACCCTCAAGGCTTAGCCCGCCCGTCGCATGGGCGTCGTCAATAATTGTCACAAAGTCTGAATGGGCAGCTCATAGAATCCAGACATACTTGCCGCCCTGACCGACCGAGAAGCCTTATGCCCCGGCGCTTATTCAAACGTTACATGCCAGACCCGATGAGCATCAGGGAACACAAGTCCTTACGCTTTCTCGGCACGCTGTTGCATGACCCGAACCTGTGGCACCTCAACCGCCACTCCGTTGCCCGCGCCATGGCGGTGGGGCTGTTCGCCGCGTTCCTGCCGATCCCGCTGCAGATGCTGCTGGCGGCCATCCTCGCCATCATCGTGCGCGGCAACATGCCGATTGCCGTGAGCCTGGTCTGGCTGACCAACCCGATCACCATGCCCGCGGTGTTCTTCTGCACCTACCAGGCCGGCGCCTGGCTGATGGACGTTCCCGCCCGGCAGTTGCCGGACTCACTGACCTGGGAATGGATCAGGGGCGAAATCTCGACCTTGTGGCAACCGTTTCTGCTGGGTTCGGTGGTGACCGGGCTGGTGCTCGGGGCGCTGGCTTACTTCCTGGTGATGATGTATTGGCGCTGGTGGGTGGCGCGGCAATGGAAGCGGCGCAAGAAGAGCCGGATGTGAGAATGCAAAACGGCCTCCACTTGGGAGGCCGTTTTTTTGCAGTGTCTGAACTAAAGCTATCGCGAGCAGGCTCGCGATTGAAAGCGACGCGGTATCCCTCAGGTACGCATCCCGCGCCCGCTGACCAGCAACCGCGCACTACCGAGATACAGCACCGCGGTCGCGACCAGCATAAAGGCGATGGCCACGCTGATGCGGATATCCGATACACCGAGGATGCCGTAACGGAATGCGTTGACCATGTGCAGCACCGGGTTGGCCAGGGATACGGTCTGCCAGAACGGCGGCAGCAAGGTGATCGAGTAGAAGACCCCGCCCAGGTAGGTCAGTGGCGTCAGCACGAAAGTCGGGATAATCGAAATGTCATCGAAGTTGCGCGCAAACACGGCGTTGATGAAGCCCAGCAGCGAGAAGATCGTCGCGGTCAACACCACCACCAGAATGGTCACGCCCAAGTGATGCACCTGCAAATGGGTGAAGAACAGCGACAGCAGGGTCACGATGATCCCCACCATCAACCCGCGCAGCACGCCACCCAGGGTGTAGCCGATCAGAATGGTGTGCGGCGACAGCGGCGAGACCATCAGTTCTTCAATGGAACGCTGGAACTTGCTGCCGAAGAAACTCGACACCACGTTTCCGTAGGAGTTGGTGATCACCGACATCATGATCAGCCCCGGCACGATGTACTCCATGTAAGTGAAGCCACCCATGTCGCCGATTTGCCGACCGATCAGATTACCGAAGATCACGAAGTACAGGACCATGGTAATGGCCGGCGGCAGCAAGGTCTGCGGCCAGATCCGGGTGAAACGCCGGACTTCACGGTAAACGATGGTGTTGAGTGCTACGAGGTTGGGGCGCAGTTCGGAACTCATACCGCCACCTTCGACAGATTTTTCTCCACCAGGGACACGAACAACTCCTCGAGGCGATTGGTTTTGTTACGCAGGCTCAGCACTTCGATGTTCTGCTGCGCCAACTGGGTGAACAGCGCGGTGATGCCCATGGACTTGTCCACCTGGACTTCCAGGGTGTGACTATCGACCAGTCTGGCCGGGTAGCCGATCAACTGAGGCGCCACTTGCAACGTGTTCTTCATATCCAGCAGGAACGTTTCCACATGCAATTGGCTGAGCAACTGCTTCATGCTGGTGTTCTCGACGATGGTGCCGTGGTCGATGATGCCGATGTTGCGGCACAACTGTTCAGCCTCTTCCAGGTAGTGGGTGGTGAGGATGATGGTGATGCCTTTCTGGTTCAGCTCGGTGAGGAAGCTCCACATCGAGCGACGCAGTTCGATGTCCACCCCGGCAGTCGGTTCGTCGAGGATCAGCAGGCGCGGTTCATGAACCAGCGCGCGGGCGATCATCAGGCGACGCTTCATGCCGCCGGACAGCGAGCGCGACGGCACGTCCTTCTTGTCCCACAGGCCCAGCTGGGTCAGGTACTGTTCGGCGCGCTCCTTGGCGATTTTCGCCGGGATGCCGTAGTAGCCGGCCTGGGTCACGACGATGTCGAAGGTCTTTTCGAACTGGTTGAAGTTGAATTCCTGAGGCACCACGCCGATGGAGCGCTTGAGCTGCGCAGGATTCCTGTCCAGGTCGTGACCGAAGATATTCACCGTGCCGCTGGTCTTGTTCACCAGGGTCGAGAGAATGCCGATGGTCGTGGACTTGCCGGCGCCGTTCGGGCCGAGTAAGGCGAAAAAGTCACCTTCGGCGACATCCAGATCGATACCACTCAGGGCCTGGAAACCGTTGCCGTAGGTTTTGGTTAGCTGCCGGATGGACAGAGCGGAACTCATATCTGATTTACGCACCAAGAAGGGAAGAAAGGGATAAGTAGGGGCGGCGGCGAACAATACAACCGCAGCGAACTGGCACAATGGTGCTTGTCGCCGCCACACAAGTACAGTCAAGCGTGTCGATAGTGAGTATTAAGTCAACGCGGTCATGACCGCCTTTTGATACGCCGGACGCTGTTTCAACCGTGCGTACCAGGCCTCCAGATGCGGTTGTGGCGCGCGCTCGATCGGCATCTCGAACCAGGCATAAATGAAACTGCCCAGGGGAATATCGCCCATGCCGATCTCGTCTCCGGACAGGTAGGGCTTGTTCGCCAACGCCTGATCGGCCATCGCCAGCAGCGTGTCGCATTCCTTGATCGCCGCCTTGATGGCGGGCCAGTCCTGCTGGTCTGCCGGGGTACGCAGCACGCCCCAGAACACGGTGCGGAACGGGCCGGCAAAGCTTGAGGTGGTCCAGTCCATCCACTTGTCGGCAGTGGCACGGGCCTTAAGATTGTTCGGGTACCAGGCCGTGCCGTCGGCATGCAAGGCCATCAGGTAACGCACGATGGCGTTGGATTCCCACAACACAAAACCGTCGTCTTCAATGACAGGCACGCGACCATTGGGATTCATCGCGCGGTATTCGGGTGTATCGACGACACCAAAGGCGCCACCGGCATCGATAGCCTCGTAGGCCAGCCCCAGTTCTTCGGCGGCCCACAATGGTTTTCTGACATTCGACGAGTTTTTCCGACCCCAGATCTTCAGCATGACCGCCTCTTTTTCGGTAAGTGGGCAGGCAGCATACGCCGGATCAGGCGCGACTCAAATCGCTCTGCATGTCACCCAGCAGCGCTTGCTGTCGCTCGCCGAACAGGTGCGGATAGCATTTTTCCAGGTGTTCGAAAAAGAACGCTTCAGGTACGTCGGCGAACTGGCCGTGATCGACGAGGTACTCCATCAGCTTTGCGCCATCGCGGTTGAAGGGATGAAAAACGCTGTCGTTGATCCCGTCGAATTCCAGCGGCGCCACATTGAACAGGTCGCAGAGTTTGCGGTTGAACGCTGGCGTCGCTTTGACCCAGCGATCCTGCAAATAAAATTCGGTGTAGCCGTGCATGGCGAACATGTCGCTCTTGAGCAATTCAAGCAGCCGTGGCGTCGACAAATGATTGCGCACATCCGCCAGGCCGATCCGTGCGGGAATCCCGCAATGCCGCGCTGCACCTGCCAGCAGCGTGGCCTTGGGCACGCAGTAACTCTCCCCGGCCGCCAGCGCATAACTGCCGCGCAGGGTCTGCGGATCGCGACTGAATGTGTACGGGTTGTAGCGCACCGCTTCGCGCACGGCGTAATAGAGGCTGATCGCCTGCTCTAGCGGATCGCGACTGACGCCACGGTGTTGTTCGGCGAACTCCACGACGGACGGATGGTCACTATCGATGAAGCGGCCGGGACTCAGATACTCGTGCATGAGAATAATCTCCTGGGGAAGCCCCGAGTCTAGCGAGAGCTTCAGCACAGAGATAACGACGTTTCGGCCAAACATGGGCGCTTTGCCGCTCGTTCAATGAACGCTTTTCCCACTATTCCAAACACATCGCTCCAACCAGCCTGTTTCGCGGATGCCGTCTAAGCTCTGTGGGCTGGTTCGCCCTGGTTTCACGGAGGAATGAATATGCTGCTGTTGTGGATACTGGTTCTGCTGGTCGGGATTGCTTATTTGGCCCACCGCCGCATCGCCCCACTGCCCGCCCTGAGCATCGTGGCCGTCTATGTCGTGGCAATGGGCGCTTTCAGCCGCGCGCCGGGTTGGCTGTTGCTGGTTTACTGGGTATTGATCGCCGCCGTCGCCGCACCCTTGCTGCTGCCCGACCTGCGCCGCAAATTGTTCAGCGCGCCGATGTTCAACTGGTTCCAGAAAACCCTGCCGCCGATGTCGCAAACCGAGCGCGATGCCATTGACGCCGGCACGGTCTGGTGGGACGGCGAACTGTTCAGCGGCCGTCCAGACTGGAACAAGCTGCTGTCCTATCCCAAAGCGCAGTTGAATGAAGAGGAACAGGCGTTCATCGACGGGCCAACCGATGCACTCTGCAGCATGGTCAATGAATGGCAGCTCAGTCAAACCATGGACCTGCCACCCGAAGTCTGGACGTTCATCAAGGACAACGGCTTTTTCGCCCTGATCATCCCCAAGGAGTTTGGCGGCAAGGGCTTCTCCGCCTATGCCCACTCGCAAGTGGCGATGAAACTGGCGAGCCACAGTGGCGACCTCGCAACCACCGTGATGGTCCCCAACTCCCTCGGCCCGGCCGAACTGTTGCTGCATTACGGCACCGACGAACAACGCAATCATTACCTGCCACGCCTGGCACGCGGCGACGACATCCCGTGTTTTGCCCTGACCGGTCCGCTGGCCGGCTCCGACGCCGGCGGCATGCCGGACTCCGGAGTGATCTGCAAAGGTGAATGGCAGGGTCAGGAAGTCCTCGGCCTGCGCCTGAACTGGGAAAAGCGCTACATCACCCTCGGCCCGGTGGCCACCCTCCTCGGCCTGGCCTTCAAGGCCTACGACCCGGATCATCTTTTGGGCGACAAGGAAGACCTGGGTATCAGCCTGGCACTGATTCCGACCGACATCGCCGGCGTCGAGATCGGCCGCCGGCACCTGCCGTTGGGCGCCGCCTTCATGAATGGCCCGAACTCAGGCAAGGACGTGTTCGTCCCCCTGGAGTTCCTTATCGGCGGCCAGGAGATGCTCGGCAAAGGCTGGATGATGCTGATGAATTGCCTGTCGGTCGGGCGTTCGATTTCCCTGCCTGCGGTGGGCACCGGCATGGCCAAGTTCACCAGCCTGGTGACGGGCCAATACGCTCAGGTTCGCGAGCAGTTCAATGTGCCGATTGCCGCTTTCGAAGGCATTCAGGAGGCCATGGCGCGCATTGGCGGCAACACCTGGATGATGGACGCCGCCCGCATGCTGACCGCCAACGCGGTCGACCTGGGCGAGAAACCGTCGGTGCTGTCGGCGATTCTCAAGTACCACCTGACCGAGCGCGGCCGCGACTGCATCAACGATGCGATGGATGTGCACGGCGGCAAGGCAATCATCATGGGACCGAACAATTACCTCGGCCGCAAATGGAACTGCGCGCCGATTTTCATCACCGTCGAAGGCGCAAACATTCTCTCGCGCAACTTGATGATCTTCGGCCAGGGCGCGATTCGCTGCCATCCCTTCGTGCTCAAGGAAATGGACCTCGCCGGCCGTGAAGACAAGGATCAGGCGCTCACAGAGTTCGATGGCCTGCTGCTCAAGCACATCGGCTTTGCCGTGAGCAATGCAGCCAGCACACTGGTGCTCAATCTCGGTTTCGGGCACCTCGAACACACCCCGGGCGACAAACTCAGCCAGGGTTATTTCCGCGCCCTCAACCGTCAGGCCGCTGCTTTCGCCATGCTCGCCGACCTCAGCATGATGTTGCTGGGCGGCGCACTGAAACGCCGCGAACGTCTGTCCGCACGGCTAGGCGACGTGCTGAGCAACCTCTACCTGGCCTCCGCCGCGCTCAAACGCTACAACGATCTCGACTCACCGCAGTACATGACACCGCTGCTGGCCTGGGCCATGGAGGAAAGCCTGGGCCAGGCGGAACGGGCCATGGATGAGCTGTTGAACAACTTCCCGAACAAAGTCGTCGGCTGCCTGTTGCGGGTGATCGTGTTCCCGTTCGGTCGCCGGCACAAAGGGCCATCTGACAAACTCGGAGCCGAAGTCGCTGGGTTGATTGGCCGCGCCAAGGGCGACCCAGCCCTGGAGGAATTGCTCCTGGGTTGCTATCGCCCACAAGCGAGCGACGATCCGGTCGGGGCATTGCAACACGCCTGCAATCTATTGAGCGCCGCACAGCCGTTGCACAAAAAGCTGAACGTGGCACTCAAGAGTGGCCAGGTCAAACAGCTGGCCGGCGAGTCGGTGATCGATGCCGCCCTCGAGGCTGGTGTGTTGCAACCGGTGGAAGCCCAAACCCTGCGTGAAGCCGAAGCGGCCCGGCGCAAGGTGATCGATGTCGATGACTTTGACCAAAAGGCTTTGGCACTGGCCAAGGGAAAAGTCCGCTGATCCCTTCAAGCATGTAAAAACGGGCGCTGGCGCTTTATACTCCCGCGCCCGTTTTGCTCTTGAGGACTTATCTCGTGTCCAACATCGTTGCCGATCATCTCGTTTTACTCGACCACCTGCGCAGCATCCTGGTCGCCGTAGGTGAGGCCGAGCAGGTTCCCGACGAAAGTCATGCCTTGTTCCTTGAGCGCTTCGACGAACTGCTTGCATCGCTGCCGATCGACCCGATCGAAAGCCAGTACCTGGGCCAGGACATCCTGTGCCAGGTCATCACGCGCTATCCGCAAATCGCTCACCTGGTCCCGCGCGACCTGCTGTGGTATTTCGCCGGTGACTGCCTGCATTACATGCCCGATGATGAAATCGACCTGTATCAGGCACTGGAAGAGCGCCGCTTCGAAGCCGAACAGAACGACGAACCTTTCGACTGGAACCAGGAAAAGCAGCTGCTGGCGCTGTCGAACCAGGACAGCAAGCACTGACCAGCAATCAGTGATGCCAAAGGCCCGCATGCTTGAGCATGCGGGCCTTTTTTATTTATTGCGTTCAACGCAACCCGTCAATTTCAGGCAACCGCACTGTGCTGCGACCCTGCCCACCCGCCTATCTCCAGCCTTTGCACCAATGGTTTTGTTTAAATTCATGGCACTTTGGTTTGATTGAACTACCTTCAAACAATAAGAAGTCATGACGGCTCGATTTTCCACGTCAGCTTCAGTGATCAGATAGCGGATTGGCAAAAGGAGTTACCTCACCATGATCCTGGCAGGCGTTTTTCGGCTCTGTACCTTCATTGCCGATGACTTTCCGGGGGGACCAGGTCGGCCCATAGGTACGAGTATCGCTCAGTCGGGCAGTCCAGGTAACCGGATCACTAAAAACCGTTTCAGCAAAGGTCGCTCGCGGTCCCGCCAGATCAGCGAAGTGCGCCCGCTCGTGTGTAGCACGCAAGGAATAACGTCAGGGCCATGGATGAGTGGTCTGGCGCATTGGGGGGGATAGCCCGATCCCCGTGAAGTGATCCGAGACAACTCAGTCCGCCTAAAGACGGTCTATCCAGTGAGGATGTACTTAATGAGCCTTCGTACCGTGCCCGCTTTCAAGCGAATTTTCCATGGCCTGTTCTGGATGGGCCTCAGCGTGGATGCGGCTCAGGCCGCGCCGGCCAATTGCCCGCAACTGGACAATTGGCCGACAACGTACGAGGTCGGTCAGGGGCTGCAGAGTGAACTACGCAGCCCCGTTCCGGTAACGCAACTGGCGGTGGGTGACCCGAAAATTGCCGACGTGCAACCCAGCGGCAGCAACGCGTTCATACTCACGGGCCTTGCACCAGGGACCACCAGCCTGATGGTCTGGACCGCCTGTTCGAAAACACCGCGCCAAAGCATGGTGTTCGTCAAGGGTAAAGCCACAGCAGCGCTGACCAGCGTGCCGTCGGTGCCTTCCGACGACCCGCTGCTGCCGAGCCAGGTGCAGACCGATATCCGCTTCGTTGAAGTCAGCCGGACCAAGCTCAAGGAAGCCTCCGCCTCGATTTTCGGCATCCGCGGCAACTTCCTGTTCGGCTCGCCGAGAACCTTGCCCACCATCGGCGGCATTGTCACGCCGGTGGTACCGGTGAACAACAACAACTTCAACCTCACTTTTGCTACCGGCAATACCCTGGTGGCGCTCAACGCGCTGGAAGGCAGCGGTTTCGCCTACACCCTGGCGCGGCCAAGCCTGGTAGCGCTCAGCGGGCAGAGTGCGAGCTTCCTGGCCGGCGGCGAAATACCGATTCCGGTGCCCAGTTCAGGCAGCGATAACGTGTTCATCGAGTACAAGGAATTCGGTATCCGCCTGACCCTGACACCGACCATCGTCGGGAAAAACCGTATCGCGCTGAAAGTGGCGCCGGAAGTCAGTGAACTGGACTTCACCAACGCCGTGAGCATCGCCGGCACGGTAGTCCCGGCCCTGACCGTGCGCCGTACCGATACCAGCATCTCCCTGGCCGACGGCGAAAGCTTCGTCATCAGCGGCCTGATCAGCTCCCACAACGATTCCCAGGTGAACAAGTTTCCGGGGCTGGGCGATATCCCGGTTCTGGGCGCGTTTTTCCGCGACAACACCATCAACCGTGAAGAGCGCGAACTGCTGATGATCGTCACCCCGCATCTGGTCCAGCCACTGGCGGCCAATGCACAACTACCGTCATTGCCTGGCGAGCAGCTGCGCAATTACGACCCGAACTTCTACCGCATGTTTTTCCTGGAAAATGGCGACTTCGACAGTCGCAGTGGGCTCTCGCAATGAACCGAAGCCTGAACCAGACTTTTCTCGCTCTCACGCGTAACGGTGACTTTGAACGCTTGCCGGGCCAGCTGTATTGCCATTGGCCAGGCGTTCAACGTGTTGTCGCCAGGGGACCTTCGATGAAAGCAGTCATTGCAATAGCGGCGACACTAATGCTCGCAGGTTGTGCCAGCAATGGCCTGTCTTCGCGACCGGCCAGCTGTGCCAAGCCCGGTTCGGAGCAAGAACTGTCCCTGAACCTGGCCGACAGCATGGCCGAAGAAGGCCGTTTGTATGCCAGCCTGGCGAATCTGGAAGGATTGCCCGATAACCTGGTCCAGGTTCGCCTGCGCAAGGCTCGGGTGCTGCGCCTGATGGGGCGTAGCGGCGACGCGCAGCCGTTGTACGAAAGCTTGCTCGGCACCTGCCTGGCGGCTGAAGGGGAACATGGCCTGGGCCAGTTGGCCGCCGCCAGAAATGATAACGCCACCGCCGCCACTCACCTTGAGCGTGCGGTGAAGATGGCCCCCACTGACGAAAGGATGCGCAATGACCTGGGGGTCGTCTACCTCAATCAGCAACGGATCCCTGAAGCACGCTTTGAATTCATGACCGCCATGGAACTCAAGCAGGCAAACACACTGGCGGCACTCAATATGGTGACGCTGCTGATCTACCAGGATAACTGGAAGGCGGCTGCCGACCTCGTGACCCGCGCCGACTTGAGCCCCAAGCAAGTCGTAGAGGCTCAAACCCGCGCGGAAAAACTCAAGGCCTCCGCCAAAAAAGTGGTGGCTACCGATGGCAATCGCAAGGCTGAGGTAGCCGATGCCTCTACCAGTGCGAACAAGTAGAACGTACGAGGAGTCGAGATGAATACCAAAAGGCTGTTGATCGTGTGCATGGCTTGCCTGTCCACCACTGCCTGGGCCATTGAGCCGGGCCCCTCCTCGCCGTATCAACAAGGCACCGAACAGTGGTTGCAGCTGCAGATACGCGGTGTGGTTGCCTCCACTAAACTGCAAACCGCTTCAGCCACCGAACGTGACCTGGCCATGCAGCGCTGGCTGAATAGCTTCAACTACCCGATTCCGCAATATTTTGACCAGGATACAGCGGGACAAATGACCATCGGCAACTGAGGCAAGTCGATGGGTGATCAGCCTCTGGCTTAGTCGAGAGTGGCCTGGCTAAAAAGCCAGGCTCAATCACGTGTGCAGGAAAATACAGTCCAGATACTACAAGGTGGAGCAATCGATTGGAGTGAATGCACTCCGTTCGTCTGCTCCACCCCCGCTCTTATGCAGTACAGCAATCCTGTTCGACAGCAAGCCACTCCTGTTCACTTACCGAATACTCTGAATACCCCGATCAGGGCCGGGCCGATAGCGACCAGAAAGAAGCTCGGCCATAGACAGAAAATCAGCGGGAATATCAGCTTGGTGCCGACTTTCGCCCCCAGCTCTTCGGCGGCCTGCGTACGTCGGTCACGGAACTCATCGGCATAGATGCGCAAGGTGTCGGCCACGCTGGTACCAAAGCGGATACTCTGCGCCAACAGGCTGACCAGCCCTTGTACGTCATCCAGGCCAGTGCGTACGGCCAGTTGCTTGAGCGCCTCGGTACTGGAAATGCCCGCGCGGATTTGCGCATTGACCAGGGCCAGTTCTTCAGCGAGTTCGACCTGACTGACCGACATCTCCTCAGCCACCCGTTCAATGGTCGTGGGCAGGGCCAGGCCCGACTCCACGCACACCACCATCAGATCCAGCGCATCCGGAAACGCGGCACGCAGCCGACCTTGTCGCAACTGCTTGCGCTTGGCGACATACAGTGCTGGCAGCAACCATCCGATACCGGCCACCAAGACCACCAACAGCAGCCCCATGATCAGGGAAACCTTGGGAATCATCGGCAACAACAGCAACGCAATACCGATCAATAACAGCGGCAACATCAAGCGCACTGCCCAGTACATCTGCACCGCCGACGAGGAACGGTACCCCGCATGCATCAACAGGGTCTGCGTGACGGAAGTCTGAGCCGATTCGGCTGAGGCAAAGCGCTGGCCGACCCGCTCCAGCAACATTTGCAGGTTACCCGGGGCTTCCTGCCCGGTCGTGTTGCCTAAATGACCACGCTTGATCAGCGCCAGACGACGCTGCACCGGGTCCTGAAGACCCTGCATCAGCAATATCACGGCGACGACCACAAGCCCCGTACTCAAACCGATCGCACCAAGGAACAACAGGCGCGCCATCTCCTCGTTCCCCGTGACCCGACTGAACAACCCGAGCAAAAAATCCATGACCTGTACCTCCCGGTAGCGAATACTGCTCAAACCTGAATCCGGATGATTTTGCGTATCCAGAAAATCCCGATCAACATGGCGCAGAACGCCCCGATGATCAGCTTGTGGCCTAGGGGATCATTAATCAGCACAGGCAGGTATTTGGGGCTGGTGACTATGATCGCGATCGCCAGCACGAAGGGAATCGCCACCAGTACCCAGGCCGACATGCGCCCTTCCGCCGACAGGGTTTTGACTTTGCGCTGAAAGCGGAAGCGCCCGCGAATCAGCCGACTCAGACGCTCCAGCACCTCGGTCAGATTGCCGCCGGTCTCGCGATGGATCAGGATCGAGGTCACCAGCATCATCACCGTCATGCTCGGCATCCTCTCCAGCAGACCGAGCATGGCCCGGCGCACATCGTTGCCATAGTTGATATCGGAGAAGGTCAGGCCAAACTCATGAGCCACCGGCCCCTTGTGCTCCTCGGCCACCAAACGCAGGGTTTCGTTGAATGGGTGCCCGGCGCGCAAAGCGCGGCACATGGCATCCAGCGCATCCGGCAGGCCTTCCTCGAACGCCGCGAAACGCTTGCCACGGTCGCGAGAGATTTTCAGTATGGGTAACCAGAAGAGCGCGACACCCGCCACCAGCGCCATCCACCAGACTGACCAAACCATCCAGATCAAGATACCCGCCCAGACACCCAGCACCAGCCCGAGCAGCAATACCCGATAGGCCCGGTATTCGTGCCCGGACTGCTCAATCATTTGCGTCAGTGATTCCATAAAGGGCAGCTGCTCAAGCCTGGCCTCCAGGGGCGACAAGCGCGTCAGGTACTTCTGCCGCAATACCGTTTGCATATTGGGCAAATTATTGGCTTTCTCCATTACGTGCAGGCGGCCGCGGATGCGCTTGCGCATCTTGCCAGCCTCGCCGAATACCGGCACCGCCACGCCTTGGGACAGGAGGAAGACGGCGATAAACACCATGCCGAGGAACATCAGAATGTATTCACCAGGAACCTGGTTCATGACTGCCGAGCCTCCATCCACTCAGGCCTGAACATCGTCAGCGGCAACTCGATACCGCGCTTGGCCAGCACATCGCGGAAGGCGGGGATCATGCCGCTGGGCCGAAAATCACCGAGTACTTCGCCGTTTTCGCCCATGCCATGGCGCACGAAGGAGAAGATTTCGGTCATGGTGATGATCTCGCCCTCCATGCCGTTGATCTCCTGCACGCTGACCAGGCGGCGCTTGCCGTCCTCCTGGCGTTCCAGCTGGATGACCACTCCGATGGCCGAAGCGATCTGTTGGCGCATGGCCTTGATCGGAAAGGTCGCCCCGGTCATCGACACCATGTTCTCGATTCGCCCCAATGCATCGCGTGCGGTGTTGGCGTGGATCGTGGTCAGCGAGCCGTCGTGACCGGTGTTCATCGCAGTCAGCATGTCCAGCGCCTCGGCGCCGCGCACTTCGCCGATCACAATGCGGTCCGGACGCATCCGCAAGCTGTTGCGCACCAACTCCCGCTGGCTCACCTCGCCACGCCCCTCGATATTCGAAGGCCGGGTTTCCAGGCGTACCACGTGGGGCTGTTGCAACTGCAGTTCGGCTGAGTCTTCGATGGTAACGATCCGCTCGTTGTGCGGGATGAAACTGGACAGCACATTGAGCATGGTGGTCTTGCCGCTACCGGTACCGCCGGAAATCAGCACGTTCAAGCGCCCACGGACAATCGCCTTGAGCAGCAGGGCAATGGCCGGGGTCAACGCCCCCACCTGGATCAGGCTGTCGGTATTGAGCAGGTCCACGGCAAAGCGCCGGATCGACATGCTAGGGCCGTCGATGGCCAGCGGCGGAATAATCGCGTTGACCCGCGAACCGTCCTTGAGCCGCGCATCCACCAACGGCGAAGACTCGTCGATACGCCGACCCAGGCTGGAAACGATGCGGTCAATGATGTTCAACAAATGCCGATCATCGCGAAAACGCACATCGGTGCGTTGCAGCTTGCCGAAGCGCTCGACATACACTGAGTCATGCCGGTTGACCAAAATGTCGGACACACTGTGATCGGCCAGCAGCGGTTCCAGAGGCCCCAGACCGAGCACCTCGTCGGTGATCTGCTTGATGATCAACTGGCGGCTGGAAGTACTCACCGGTGCCGAGTGCTCATCGAGCAGGCGCTGGCAAATATCGCGAATCTGTCGCGTAGCCTCAGCCTGTTCAAGGGAGTCCAGCAAGGACAGGTCCATGACCTTGAGCAACTGCTGGTAAATCCTTTCTCGCCATTCGGCCTCCACCGGGGTGACCTGACTTTTGGTTTCGTAAAGAACGTCCGGCGTTGCACGTTCCCACGCCATTACTTCCTCTGCCGGATCCAGCTGGTCGTCACCCGGCTGGTTAGCCTGCGATGGAGCGGATTTACCGGCCTGTTTGCGCAAGCGGTTACGAAAGTCGCTGATCATGGGTCACCCCCCGAAAAAACGGTTGAAGGCGCGTTTGAGCACGCTTTTTTTTCCAGCCACCTGGTTGCCGACCAGGTCATCGGCAACGTTGCGCAGGGCAGCGGTGATCGCCGCCTTCGGCGCATGCAGACCCAACGGCACGCCAGTGTTCTGACTCTGGCTGACCACGTTGAAGTCGTTGGGTAATTTCGCCAGGTTCGTGCAGCGCAGCGCTTCGCCGATATCTTTGAGGCTGACCGCCGCCGACTTGTCATAGCGGTTGACCACTATCTGCAGTTGATCCCCACGCACACCCAGGTCTTCGCGAAGCATCCGCACCAGGGAGCTGGCATCGCGCAGATGGCTGACGCTCTGCTGCACCACCACGTACACCCGATCCACCTGTTCCAGCACGGAGCCGGTGAGGTGGTCGATTTGCCGCGGCAGATCGATCACTACCCAGTCATAGCTGGCGCGGGCCAACTGCAACAGGGTGTCAAGTTGCTCGGGTTGAGCATCCTGCGGCAGACACAGCTCACCGGCCCGGCCACCCAGCACATGCAAGGTCGGACTGTAGTGGCTGCAAAAACCGCGTAACGCGACGCTGTCCATGCCGTCGATCTGATGCAACACCTCCAGATGGCTGTGCGCCAGCGCCACATCCAGGTAATGCGTCACGCTGCCAAATTGCAGGTCCATGTCCAGCAACAGGGTACTGCCACCCTTCATGCTGAGCTGCTGAGCCAGGTTGCAGGCCAGCAAGGTTCCACCGGAACCGCCCTTGGCGTTCATCACGGCGATCAATTTCCCTTCTGTCCCACTGCCGGTCCGAACCTCCATGATCAGCCGATTCAAGGCGGCGACCAGTTCTGTCTCGGCGACGGGCTCCGGCAGCACGTCACGGGCGCCGGCCTGCATCGCCAGGCGCATGGCTTCCTGTTCGCTCAGCAGCCCGCACACCAACATCGGCGGACGCTCATGGGCCGGGCGCTGCAACAGGGCCGCCAGCTCCTCGCGCCACAGGTGGCTGACGCGCAACAGCAACAGATCGGGCATCCGGTCCAGGCCGTAGAGCGGGTCGACATGCCCGTTGCTCACCAGCCGAGTACTCACCTCCAGGCTGGGCATGCGTTGGCAGACGCTCTGCAGGTCGCGCAACGACGTGGCATCACGGCTGCTGATCAGCAACCTGAGCCCGGCCTTGCCGGTCGAACTGGAGAGTGGAGTGTCCTTGGTGTTCAGCATGGCGTGATCTCCCCGGAATCGGAATGACGCCCGAGGCTTTCGCGTGGCAACGTTGCCCTGAATGTAGGCAAGGTAATGGGCACGCCGATCCCGGGAATGAACAGATTGAAAACGAAGTTCTGCAGACTCAACCGGACATAGCGGATGGCACGAAAACCATTGACGCTGACCAAGTCAGAGGGGTTGGCCACCAGCGCACCGTTCACGTCCAGATAGGTCAACGTCAGGTGGGTGGTGGCCAGATCGCCGATCAGCTGGCTATTACCTGCGTCGGTCGCAGCATTGAAGATAGCCCGCCGCAACACCACCGGATCACTGATATTGCACACCGCCGCCAGGCGCGTACCGCGGCGCACGGCTTCATCCAGCGCATTCACCGTGAAGTACAGGCGGCCTATTTCCACCACGCCGAACAACAGCGTGAACACCAGCAGACCAATGAAGGCGAACTCCACCGTATAGGTGCCATGCATGTTTTTTCTGTTCATCACAGGGCCCTCATCACGGTAGTGGCGACCAGCGGAATGCTCAGCGCAATCTGATTACCAAAAAAGCCGGGAATCGATCCGGCGCATTTGCCACCGCCAATCACCGGGCAGAACGTGTAAGTGATGGTGACCCGCACATGGTCGATGCCCACTGCGGCGACGTCCACGTTGCCAATTGTCAGGTCTGACACCACAGCAACCCCGGTGTCGACAGGCACGCCAAACACCGCAACGTTTTTCGTCTGGGCCTGCAGCGTAGGGCTTAGAGCGACCTTGCCAAGCGTCGAGTCCCAGGCCTGACTGGCGACGAAACGGTCGGCATCGCGGCTGGCCTGCAGCAGCAGGTTGTACTGATAGAGCATGCGGCCGAACTCACCGAAGGCCAGCAACAGCAGCAGCAACACCGGCAGGACCAGGGTGAATTCCACAATGGCCAGGCCTTGCTGGCGCTGCCGATGTTTAAATCCGTGAAGTCTCATGACGCCTCCTACGAGTCAGTGCTCGGAGTGCCGCTGCCGTTGAGATAGGTTTTGTAGAGCTGAATGATCTGCGGGCCGGAAGAGGTTGACGGTGAGGGGCCGGCCACGTTGTCGCCTTCGCACGTCTTCACGAACTGACCGAAGATCTGCGAATCCGTGCCGCCGCCATCCATGGGTTGCACCACGAAATAGCAACCAAAACCGAGGACGGGGACCGAGGTTGAACCGCCCTGTTTGCCGGTGCAGTTGCCCACCACGACTTTCAGCATCCGGCGCTCGAACACCCCATTGCCCTGACAACCACTCCCCCCCGCCACACACGCGGCAACGCTCGCACGCCAGTCGTTGTAGTCCAGTATCGAGTTGCTGCCCGCCGTGAGATTGCCGTTGCTCGAGGTGACGGCTTGCCCCTGGTACATCTTTTGTGGAGGGGTGACTGAGTCGTCATAAGTGATCGCGGGGGTGCTGGACGTCGTCACCAGATCCGGCGGATAGGCCGAGGCACTGACCTGCCCCTGATAGATGCCGAAGCGCGTATTCAGGCCTTGAGAGGTAGGGCCGACCTTGTTGCCAGGGGCGGTCTGGACATTTTGCCCCACATCGCGACAGACCTTGCCACCTCCGGCCAGATCCTCCTTGACCTGACTGCCGCCCGAGCCAAAATCGATCAACTGAAAGTTGCCAGACTCAAGGGGAGACGAATTGCCGGCAGCCGTCTTCAATACCTGCAAATCACCAAACTGGAAGCCCCAGAACATGCCGGCGCCCGGGTTGTATTGAGTCGGGTCGCCACAGACCATCAGAGGCGCGAGATCGCAGGGGTTGGTAGGGCTGGGGCCTGCGGTGGCAATCGCCGCCACCGCTTTGGTTCCCAGGCCACCAGGGCCGAATGCCTGGGCGAAGTTCCAGAAAAATCCCGTCAGGTTATAGCTCGGTACCGATACCCGAACGTACTTGGCATCCGTCGGCCCGGGAAAGGCGAACGGGCCATAGACGCTGCTTGCCAGTTCCACCACTGCAAATGCACCGGCGTTGCCGCCGACCGCTGTGGCCAATTCGTTGTTGCCCGTGGCATTGGCATTTTGTATCAGCGTATTGAGCGCGGCGGTGCGTGTTGCGTTAGCCGCGGTAACACTGTTGATACCACCCTCCACCTGACTCAGGGTTTTGGCGCCACTCAGGGCGGCGGCGTCCACCACATTCTGCAAGCGCGTTTTGTTCAGCATCATATGCCCGCCGTCCAAAGCCAACGCCGCCATCATGGCCATCGCCGCCAACGCGATCACCATCAATACACTCACCGATCCTTCCTGGCGCCTTGGCGTCGAAGTGAACGGCCGCTGAATACGAAGATTCATCATCAAGCCCTCGATTGCCGATACCGATCCGGATCGACTCCGCCAATACCGTGGTGCCCAGGCACGTGTTGTACCCTGTCAGCGAATTTTGACTACATTGGCCTCGATCCCGCGGATAATGGTGACGGCTCTGCCACCCTCTCCATTACCACGTGGCACTACGCGCTTTGGCTCTGTGGCGGTAGCCACCGCCATGGCCGGTGCGGCAAGCGCAACGGCTGCGGTTTTCTTCTCGAGGTTCAGTGGGTTACGCAGCGCCAGTTGCAACTTGCCTTCCGTCTGCGCCGTGACCAGGGTTTCCGCTTCAGCCGCCGACATCTCCAGCGTCACTGCGCGCACCACGACCGGTTGGGTCTTGTCGGTACCCGCGGTCTGATCTACCGCCAACACCCGCAAGTTCTCGAGGATGGTCCTGGAGGAGGCGCTGTTACTGCCGGCATTGGTGGTTTTGGTCGCCAGTACATCGACCCGGTTACCCGGCAACAGGAATCCGCCGACGCCGACCACATCGTCCACGCGTACCGATATGGCGCGTTTGTCAGGCGCAATCAAAGAGGCCAGGGTGCTGCCCCCCAGGTGCTCGCTCAGACGCGCACCGCGCACGATGTCGCCCCGCAGAATGTCGAACGTTGCGATCTTGCCCACGGCTTTTTCGCTGGCATCGAAGGCATCGTCCGGGATCGTATCCATGGGCATGCGTACGGTCGTGAGCTGCTGGGCCTCGACCATCTGCCCGAATGGAATCTCTACCGTGGCGACCACCACGCTTCGCAGGTGGTCATCCGGGCTGGCATTGAGCCGCGCGCTCAGCCAGGAATCGGCCATCCATGCAGCCCCAAGGCCCATGGCCAGAGAAACGCCTATCAGGGTAAGCGTACGAGAGCTCATGTCAGTATCTCCGTATCAAAGAAAGTCGAGCTGGACGAAGTAGTTGTGCCAGGCCCATTCCAACTCTTTCGGTGACAGTGGTCCGGAACCGCCGATATAACGCTGGCGATCGAGCGCCATGTTCAGGAGATCGCGGGGATGGCAGGGCACCAGGGGCATGCCTTCACTTGCATAAAGCCTTTGCAGCGCATAACGCACCAGCAGCGGGTCATAGGAAATGCCCAGGCGCTCGCTTTCCATACGCCAGATCTTTTCGTACTGCTCGGGCTTCAGGTAACCGAACTGCAGCTTGTAGCCAATCCGGCGCAGGAAGGCCTCATCGGCCAGTTCCAGGGGATTGAGGTTGGTGGAAAACACCAGAATCAGATCGAACGGCAGCTCGCAATGCCGACCGCCGCCCAGGTTGAGGAAATCGCGTTTCTCTTCCATCGGGACGATCCAGCGATTGAACAGCTCGGCGGGTGCCATGCGCTGGCGCCCCATGTCGTCGATGATGAACAGGCCATTGCTGGCCTTGAGCTGCAAGGCGGCCTGGTATTGACGGGTGAAGGGGTCATAGCGAACGTCCAGTTGCTCCATGCTCAACTCACCGCCCGTGATGACGATCGGGCGTTTGCAGCGCAGCAGTCGACGGTCGATCCCTTCGTTGAGCATCAGATTGTTCTGTTGAACGTTATCATCGAGCCGCTGATGCACCTGCGGGTCATAGATCTCGATCACCGACTCGTTGATGACGATGGCATAAGGCACCCAGATGGCCTCGGCGAACAGACGGATCAGCCGACTGCTGACATAGGTCTTGCCGGTACCCGCGGGGCCATAAATCATGATCGCGCGCCCGGAGTTCATCGCCACACCCAACTGATCGAGCATCTCCTCCGTGAGCACTACGCCAGCCAGGGCATTGTGCATATCGTTGGCGTTGATGCGACCATGGTGAATGGTCTGCAGTTTGATCAGAGACCGGTAGGTACTCACCGGGAAGGGGGCCGCACCGATATAGCCACTGCGCGACAGGGCATCGCGGGCGGCACTGCGACCACGTTCGGTCAGGCCATAACGCAGCATCTGCCCGCCCGTTTGACTCCCCTGGCCCAGCACTTCGACACGGCCATCCTTGCGCAGAAACGCCAGGACCTCTTCAAGTACCGCGCCGGTCAGCGCCAGACGGTCCACCAGCCGCGACATGTCCAGCACGCCGGCATCAAACAAATGCTTGCACACCAACTCTCCGAGAAAACTGTCGGTCAGGCCAGTTTCGCGGATAGTGCAGGGCTGAGGAGCCAGGCGTTGCACCGCGCTCCGATCGCTGGGGTAGGCATCACTTTCGACGATGACGTGCATGACTAGCCTCCTGGGCTATGGGCCGATCAACAGCCAATAGCCACTGGCCAGGGTTCCGAGCAAAATTGCAACGGAGTATGGGAAAGGCTTTCCGGCCACTTCATCTGCCGCCGGAACCAAGTAGGTTCGCGCCCTTAATATCAACCAGTAGCGCACTAAGGTTTGCGGCAGCTGGCCACGAAAAAGGATGATCAAAAAACCGCACAAACCACCGGCCATCAGACTGAAAAGCGCCGTCCACAACGCGTCATACGGTGTAAAAAAACATCCGACCATGGCCATCAACTTAACGTCCCCGGCGGCCATACCGCCCAGGGCGTACATGGGTAGAAACACTGCAAAGCCGATCAGCATGGCCAGCGCAGCATTACCAAGCCCCTCAATTCCACTGGCGTAAGCCTGACTGGTCAAACCCAAAACAAGTCCTAAAAGAACCAGCAGGTTGGGGATGCGGTGGCGACGAAGGTCGCTCACCACCGCAATACCTAGCAGCCCTAACAGAACAATTGATGTAAACATCTGCTCAATAGGCATCGCCGCATCCCTCCCACTGGAAATAGACTTACTAGCACGCCCCGCCGGAGACCATACAAGTAGCTAGCCTACCGAGCTGCGTGGTAATGGCGCCGCCCAAGGTGGTAAACGCAGTGGCAACCGCCAGGGTTATTAGCCCGCCGGCCACCGCATATTCCACAATGGTCAGGCCATCTTCGTCTTTGACGAACTTCACTAGCGAAGCCTTGATCGTTTGCATGATCATTTTGCCCACCTCACTCGAATGTTGTTTTTTCTGCTGCATCTCTCTCACAGGGAATAGACTTACTTGCACGCCCCACCGGCCATACAAGTAGCTAGTAAACCGAGCTGTTTGGAAATGGCGGTGCCCAAGGAGGTAAACGCAGTGGCAACCGCCAGGGTTATTAGCCCGCCGGCCACCGCATATTCCACAATGGTCAGGCCATCTTCGTCTTTGACGAACTTCACTACCGAAGCCTTGATTGTTTGCATGATCATTTTGCCCACCTCACTCGAAAGTTGTTTTCCGGAGGCAGTACGTTCTGTGCTGCCTGATGCAACCCTAGTCAGGGTGCAGGCATAGGCGTTAGGAGGATTTTGCACATCGTTAGGACTTTTTTGCGGGGCGGCCAAATACGCAGCATTGGCCTTTGCAGAAGTAACGGAGGGGGTAAACAAGGCATTGAAACGCAAAGGCAATTGTCATTGATTCACAAGCGACAAGCGGTTAAACGCGGTTTGTCGAAAACACACCAACAAACGCTCGCCCGGGGCTGCCTTCCAGGCAACCCATAGAGCGAATAGAACTAAAAACCGTCTTTCCTATCGGGATTAAATCTGCAGGGTGATAGCACATTGGCAATACTAGCGAAGTGAGTCACCAAGAACCCCAGAGTAGAGACATGACGTCCAACTTGACCAAAAGGCCATCGCTCCTGTGGTTCGATCTGACTCATGATCGGTCCACGAAAGAACTCGTCGCGCAGTTCGAGGGTACCTGCGACTGCAGACTGGCGAAAAACTCCGTGTTGCCCATCGGGGAACCGGCAGACATGATCTGCATTCATTTTGATCGCCCCGACACTCCAGGCTTGCGGCTATTGCTGGAGATCAAACGCACCACCCCCAGCATCCCAATCACCATGTTCACCGTGCAGCACTCGGAGGAACTGGCTGTATGGGCCATGCGCTCCAGCGTCTGGGAATACATGGTGCTCCCGCTATCGACCACCGAGAAGAATCGCTACCTGACGGCGGTGGTGCAGCTCTGCGAGCTGCGCCGAAATGCCAACGGCCGGGGCAAGTCATCGCAAATCGACCACTCCCCGACCCTGCCGGACAGCATCCGGCGGACCTCAGGACACCAAAAACACCAAGCGCTGAGCAATGTGATGCTGTACATCGAACAGCACTTTCGTGACAGCATCGATCAGAGGGAATTGGCACAACGCTGCGGCATGACGACATTTCGCTTCAGCCGCCTGTTCAAGGAAGCCAATGGGCTTGGCTTCACGGATTACATTCTGGACAAGCGCATGAATTTCGCCAAGGAACTGCTCGACAACAGCCAGATGCCGATTACCAGCATCGGCTATGAGGCCGGCTTCAAGGATCCGTCCTACTTCGCTCGTGCCTTCAAGCAGTTCGCCAACTGCACGCCCAGCGAATACCGCCTGGCACGCCAGCTCAAAGCGGCTGCCGCTACACAACCGGTGCAGGATGAAAAAACCATTGAAGCGCTCGAAAGCCTGGTCCAAAGCCTCAGCAGTTGATCCGGTTTTTTACGCGCACACAAAAACGCCGCTCAATGAGCGGCGTTTTCGTTAAATATGGAGCGGGAAACGAGACTCGAACTCGCGACCCCGACCTTGGCAAGGTCGTGCTCTACCAACTGAGCTATTCCCGCAAATGGCGTCCCCTAGGGGACTCGAACCCCTGTTACCGCCGTGAAAGGGCGGTGTCCTAGGCCACTAGACGAAGGGGACACGCTACCCGGAACACATGGTGTGTGTTTCGGTGCCCAGAGCCGCATCCGAAGACTTGGTTCTGGTTTCACTCAGCCCTGCCCGAAAGCAACGCTGTTTAAAATTGGAGCGGGAAACGAGACTCGAACTCGCGACCCCGACCTTGGCAAGGTCGTGCTCTACCAACTGAGCTATTCCCGCATTGGCGTCCCCTAGGGGACTCGAACCCCTGTTACCGCCGTGAAAGGGCGGTGTCCTAGGCCACTAGACGAAGGGGACACACATACTACATTCACTCCCTGCTTCGTTTCGCTGTGTGCTTTACGCTGCAAGTGGCGCGCATTCTATGGATGGATTGAGAGGTCGTCAACCCCCTGATATAAATTTATTTAAATCAATGACTTCACCCTGCTTTTGGGAGCCGTTGCGGTTTTCCGCTGCCCAGCGTTTGACGCTTATATTCTGGCACCCGCCAAGACGTTATAGTCCACCCAATGATGGCCATCTGCGCATCGAGTGCCATCATTCATAGAAACGGGGCTGCGGCCGATATAAGCACAAGCATGTCCGATCCAACCCGTCGTGCGGGCCTGGGCGCTCAAATGCCAAGCAACCAGACTCGCATGCGTAACCTATAAAGAGGTCTTACCGGTGACGCCACTCATGATCACCCTGCTAGTCGTAGCCGGGATCGCCCTGTTGATCGCCATTGGCTACATGAACCATGTGGTGGAAAACAACAAGCTGGAAAAGGCCCGTACCAAGATTGAGCTCAATGATCGCCTGCGACGCTGCGGCGAAATCACCGAGACGTTCCCCGGCCAACTGATGACCCCGGCAATCAAGCTGCTGTTGGCCCGCCTGGAACTGAACGTCTGCCAGCGCCTGCTTAACCTGGAAAAATCCAGCGCCAACCTCAAGGCTCGGATCGCCGAACTGGAGGCCCTTGTCGGCCAGGGTGAATCCATCCCGGTCAACAATCCGCCAGCACCGATCCAGACCGAAGCCAAGGCCAAGGATGTACGCTTCCTGCTCGAAGCCCTGCACGGCCAGATTACCCGCGCGGCACAGGACGGCTTCTTGCCACCCAACGAAGCCAAACGCTGGATTCGTGAAGTGCGCCACATCCTCGTGCTGCTGCACATCGAGTTCTTCAACAACCTCGGCCAGCATTCCCTGCAACAGAACCAGCCCGGGCAGGCTCGCCTGGCATTCGAGCGCGGCGTGCAATACCTGCGCAAACAACAGGAACCACAGGTCTACGCCGAGCAACTGGAATACCTGGAAAAACTCCTGGCCCGCGCCAACGACCAGGTCATGGATCGCATCGCGCCGGTCGAAGGCGAGGTCAACCAGTTGACCGAAGGCCTTAAGGACGTCGAGGCCGATGCGGACTGGAAGAAAAAAGTGATCTACGACTGATCAGCGAAAACAGAAAAGCCACCGAGAGGTGGCTTTTTTTGGTCTGCCCGATGATCATTTCAAAGCCTGAAATGCCCCACCATCCCCTTCAGTTCAACCCCCAGTTGCGCCAACTGGACACTGGACGCGGCATTCCCCTGCATCGCCAGCGATGACTGATCGGCACTGGCGCGAATACTGGTGACACTGCGGTTGATCTCCTCGGCCACCGAGCTCTGTTCCTCGGCTGCCGCGGCTATCTGCTGGTTCATCTGCTGGATCAAGGATACCGCCGCGGCAATGCTCCCCAGCGCACTCTCGGTCTGCAAGGCATCGCTAACCGCCAGCTTCACCAACTCGCCACTGCTCTGGATCTGCTGCACCGACGACTGCGCCGCCAAGCGCAAGGCGCTGACCAGGCGTTCGATTTCCTCGGTCGATTGCTGGGTTCGCTTGGCCAACGCACGCACTTCATCGGCCACCACGGCAAAGCCCCTGCCCTGCTCACCGGCCCGGGCCGCCTCGATCGCCGCGTTCAATGCCAGCAGGTTGGTTTGCTCCGCCACGCTTTTGATCACACTCAACACCGTGCCGATGTTCTGGATTTCCGCGCTCAGGCTTTCGATACTCGAACTGGCCGAGGTGGCCGAGTCCGCCAACTGCTCGATCCGCGCCATGCTCTGGCGCACCACCTGCTGACCGTTTTCAACCTTGCCGTCAGCCGTTTGCGCGGCCTGGGCCGCTTCTTCCGCATTGCGCGCGACATCATGCACCGTGGCCGTCATCTGATTCATTGCGGTGGCGACCTGTTCGGTTTCCTCTTTCTGTGTGCTGACTTCGAGGTTAGTCTGTTCAGTCACCGCCGACAGCGATTGGGCGGAAGTCGCCAACTGCTCGATACCCGACTGCAAGCCGCTGACGATATGGCTGAGTCCCGCGCCCATTTGCTGCATTGCCTGCATCAACTGGCCGATTTCGTCACGGCGGGTCACGTCAATGGTCGCACTCAAATCCCCCGAGGCAATCTGCTGCGCTACCTGAATCACGCTACGCAGCGGTGCCACGATCAACCGGGTGATGAACCACGCGGCAACCAGCCCAACCAGCAAGGCCAGGGCCGAGGAGCCAATGATCAACAGCGAGTTCTTTTTCAGTTCAGCCTGCATCGCCTGGTCTTCAGCGCCATAAGCCTGATCCACCCGCTCGACCACTTGGGCAGCACGTTGATGCAATTGTTGATAGACGGTTTTTTCCTGCTCCAGCAGGCCGGTGTACTCGGTGAGCTTGTCACTGAAACTGGCGATATGGCCCATCACCTCATTGAGGACGGTCTGGTAACCCTCATCCTTGACCGTGGTCTTGAGCTGCTCGGCCTGGGCCAGTGCCTGGCTGGCCTGTTCGATCTTGCCCTGCCCCGCGCTGTCGTCGCCTTTGCGGCTTTGATCCAGACGCACGCGTGCTTCATTCATGGCTTGCAGCATCAAGCGTGAAACCTGACTGACCTGACTGGCCTGCTCGATGAATTGCGCACCGTCCTTGCCTTCGGAATCTTTCAGCGTATAGGCGCCGTCATCGGCGAGCCCGGATTGCAATACATCAAGATTATTGGCCACGCTGGACACCGACCAACTGGCCATTTCCAGCGCCAGGTCCTTGGCCTGGGTGAGCGAGACAAACTCGTCGAAGGCCTTGCGATAGGCCCCCAGGGACTGTTCGACATCGTTCATCACCGGCACGTTGGCCGCAGACGCGGCCTTGAGCTGGCCGGCCAGAGCGATCAGGCCATCGACGCCCTCGTGCAGGGCATCGACGGTTTTCGGATTGCCGTGCAAGGCGTATTCCTGCTCCAGTAGCCGCACCTTGAGCAAACCGCTGTTGAGCGATGACATTTGCTTGAGCCCGTCGAAGCGCTGGCTGATGGTTTGCAGGGACCAAACGCCAATCCCCGCCACCAGCGCCGTCAACAACAACACCAGGACAAACCCGATACCCAGTTTTTTCGCCATACCGAGGTTGGCAAAACGTCCTTGCACGGCCGAATTCATTGCACTTAGTCCCCTGCCAAAGTCTGTAGACGAAGACTCGCAACGGGCCAGTAGCAACACAAGGCTCTGGCGCCTGAATAATGGCAAAAAGCTACACCAACGTCGTTTTCAGAACGCTTGAGGTCGATCCCGGGCAGTGGCCTGAAAGAGCGCACGGGCCCGCGGGTCGCAGGCATAAGCCACGTTGATACGCTGCCAGTCACTGGTCTCACCCGAGGGGTTGAAGGCAGTCTTCGATGACAGCAGTACACCCAGACGCCGTGCCTGGGTCCGCACCTGATCGAAGTCGGACATTGGTGATCGCGCCCAGATGAACAGGCCCCCCGTCGGCTTGCCGAAAACCTCCCATTCCGCATCTTCGAGCCATTGCAACACCGCCAGCCGGCCGCTGTTCAAGCGTTGGCGCTGACGCTGCACCAGTTTGCCGTAGGCACCGTTAGCCAACAGGCAGGCCAGCACCGACTCGCAAAATCGTGAGGCGCCTATGCCACTGATCATTTTGACCTCGGCCAGACGCGTAATGACCTCGGAACCGGCCACTACGAAACCGACCCGCAAGGAACTGCTGAGGGTCTTGGAGTAGCTGCCCACGTAGATCACGTTGTCGTCCAGCGCAGCCAGTCGCATACCGGAACCGCTGTGCAGATCCGCATAAACGTCGTCTTCGATCACCTGCACGCCAAAGGTCCTGGCCAGTTGCAGCACGCGGCGCGCCACCACCGGTGCAAGGCTGCTGCCGGTCGGGTTGTGATAAAAGCTATTGATGAGCAGCCCTTGAGGCCGGTGTTTGACCAGCACCGATTCGAGCACTTCAACGTCCGGCCCGCGCGGTGTTCGCGGCACCTCGACCATGTGGATGCCGTGCAGCCTGAGCAGATCGAACAGTACCGGATAACCGGGACTCTCCACGACCACACAATCACCGGCCTTGAACAGTGTCCGCACAATCAGGTCGAGCCCCTGACTGGCACCCGCCGTGGTCATGATCCGGTTGTCCTGCACCGGGATATCCAGTTGCCTGAGGCGCTTGAGTATCTGTTGTCGCAAGGCCGGCAAACCCAGCGGCGTGCTGTAGTTGAACAGGCTGGCCGTATCGGTACGACTGACTTGCCGAATCGCGTAAATCAGATCGTCGGTCTCGCGCCAGCTTTCAGGCAGCCCGCCACAGCCCAGCCTCAACTCACTAGAACAGGGCCCGTACTCGGGCTCAGCACCCTCGAACCACGCCGGTTCATGCTTTGCACCCGCGGCCAAGGCCGGGTCGGCAACCGTATAGCCGGCCCCATTGCCTGACACCAGCATCCCCTGCGTCACCAGGCGTTCGCAGGCCTGAGCGACACTTAACTGACTGAGCAAATTGATCCGCGCGATCTGTCGCACCGAGGGCAGGCGCGTACCGGGCGATACCCCGCTGGAATGAAGCCAGCAGGTCAGCGCGTCAACAATTTGCTGTACGACGGGCACCAGCGCCTGTCGGTCGATTCTCAATTCCATGAGCAAGCAAACTCCTGTTGATTTTGCGAGAAGCAGTTAATCACAGGAGTGTTCGAAGACATGTGCGACAACGCCGCTAAAACCCTTTGTTCTAATCATTTGAAACACATTGCCCGGTCCCTTTGTGGAACCAAAAAACCTGTGGGAGCGGCGGTGCGTCGTTTTAAAACGCGGTGACGCCACCGTCCACGGCCAATGAGTGCCCCGTAGTGAACGCCGCGCCATCGCTGCACAGGTACAGCACCGCGCTGGCGATCTCTTCAACCTTGCCGATGCGACCAACCGGATGCATGGCGTTGGCGAACTCGCCTTTTTTCGGGTCGGCCTCATAAGCGCGACGGAACATATCCGTGTCGATCACCGCCGGGCACACGGCGTTGACCCGGATCTTCTTCTTGGCGTATTCAATGGCCGCCGACTTGGTCAGGCCGATCACCGCATGTTTAGAGGCTGCGTAGATGCTCATTTTCGGCGCGGCCCCGAGGCCGGCCACCGATGCCGTATTGACGATCGCGCCGCCCCCTTGCGCCAGCAGCAGCGGCAACTGGTATTTCATGCACAGCCAGACACCTTTGACGTTGACGCCCATGATCGCGTCGAACTCGTCGAGCGTGCCTTCGGCCAGTTTGCCTTTCTCGATTTCGATGCCAGCATTGTTGAAGGCATAGTCGAGGCGACCGTAAGTATTGATCACCTCCTCCATCAGATTTTTTACCTCGCTTTCCAGGGTAACGTTGCAGCGCACGAAGGTCGCTTCGCCACCGGCGGTACGAATCAGCGCCACCGTGCCCTCGCCGCCCGCCACGTTCATATCGGCCACCACTACCTTCAGGCCCTCGGCGGCAAATGCCTGGGCGGTCGCGCGGCCAATACCGGCCGCCCCGCCCGTCACCACAACTACCTGGCCGGAAAACGTCATGCTCATTGTTATGTCCTCGAAGAGAAGAAAGCGGGGAATCGCGTAGGGCCAGTCTAGCCATGGAGGTCTTGAACACGGCAGCACTATCAAGGCTCCGGTTGGGCGCCCATGAGTTGCAGTGATGGAACTCTCGTACCAACTATCACTGCACTGGATCAACCTGCATTCGCCGCATCAGCCGAACTTGCGGCATCGTCGCTGACCGGCTATCAACAAAGCTTCATTCATCTTGAGTGCCTGCCATGACCTCCCAGACCAATCGCCAATTCCTGCTCGCCAAACGTCCGGTTGGCGCGGCGACCCGTGAGACATTCACCTACCAGGAAATACCGGTCGGCGAACCGGCGGCGGGTCAGATCCTGGTTCAAAACGAATACCTGTCCCTGGACCCGGCCATGCGTGGCTGGATGAACGAGGGCAAGTCCTACATCCCGCCGGTCGGGCTCGGTGAAGTCATGCGCGCCTTGGGTGTGGGCAAAGTCATTGCGTCGAACAACCCGGGGTTCGCGGTCGGGGATTACGTCAACGGCGCCCTGGGCGTGCAGGATTTCTTCCTCGGCGAGCCGCGAGGCTTCTACAAGGTCGATCCGAAACTGGCACCGCTGCCACGTTACTTGTCCGCACTGGGCATGACCGGGATGACGGCGTACTTCGCCCTGCTCGACGTCGGCGCTCCGAAGGCCGGTGACACCGTGGTGCTGTCGGGCGCAGCCGGCGCCGTGGGCAGCATTGCCGGGCAGATCGCCAAGATCAAAGGCTGCAGGGTGGTTGGCATCGCCGGCGGCGCCGACAAGTGCAAGTTCCTGATCGATGAACTGGGTTTCGATGGTGCTATCGACTACAAGAGCGAAGACGTCCTCGCTGGTCTCAAGCGCGAGTGCCCGAAAGGCGTCGACGTGTATTTCGATAACGTGGGTGGCGACATTCTCGACGCGGTGTTGAGCCGCCTGAACATGAAGGCACGGGTGGTGATTTGCGGTGCCATCAGCCAGTACAACAACAAGGAAGCGGTCAAGGGGCCGGCCAACTACCTGTCACTGCTGGTCAACCGTGCGCGCATGGAAGGTTTTGTGGTGATGGACTACGCCGCCCAATACGCCAGCGCCGCCCAGGAAATGGCCGGCTGGATGGCCAAGGGGCAGCTCAAGAGCAAGGAAGACATCGTCGAAGGACTGGAGACCTTCCCGGAGACGCTGATGAAATTGTTCAGCGGCGAGAATTTCGGGAAGTTGGTGTTGAAGGTCTGACCCGTTATTTGAACCCCCCCCAAAACAACTGTGGGAGCGGCGGTGCGGCGATCCGACTTGCTCGCGAATGCGGTGTGCCAGACAACATCTTCGTCGACTGACACGCCCTCTTCGCGAGCAAGCCCGCTCCCACATTGGGTTGTGTGGTGTTTGATCAGGCGAGTTCGGCCACGACGTCGGCCAGCGCTTTCGCCGGATCCGCCGCCTGGCTGATCGGACGGCCGATCACCAGATAGTCGGAACCGGCATCCAGCGCCTGACGCGGCGTCAGAATGCGGCGCTGATCGTCCTGGGCGCTGCCCGCCGGACGAATCCCCGGGGTCACCAGTTGCAGCGACGGGTGCGCCGCTTTCAGCGCCTGGGCTTCCAGGGCCGAGCACACCAGGCCATCCATCCCGGCTTTTTCCGCCAGGGCGGCCAGGCGCAGCACCTGCTCCTGGGGCTCGATGTCCAGACCGATGCCTGCCAGATCTTCACGCTCCATGCTGGTAAGCACGGTCACGCCGATCAGCAGTGGTTTAGGACCAGTGCGCTGATCCAGCACTTCACGGCACGCAGCCATCATGCGCAGGCCGCCGGAGCAATGCACGTTGACCATCCACACGCCCATTTCCGCAGCCGCCTTGACGGCCATCGCGGTGGTGTTCGGGATGTCGTGGAACTTGAGGTCCAGGAACACTTCGAAACCCTTATCGCGCAGAGTGCCGACGATTTCCGAGGCGCAGCTGGTGAACAGTTCCTTGCCGACTTTGACCCGGCACAGCTTCGGGTCCAACTGATCGGCCAGCTTCAGTGCGGCGTCACGGGTAGGGAAATCCAGGGCGACGATGATAGGAGTCTGGCAGGCGGACATGAGTGGGCTCTCAGGCAAGTCGAAATCGGCGCGCATTGTAGCGGAACCAGCGCCGCTGCGGGACCCGATGATCGGTAAATCGTCGCGACGGCTCAGGCAAGACTAGCCCTTGAGGCCATTGTGTCGAGTTCGATACACACACGACACGCCCGCAACACCCTGGCCCGCTACCCTCGGCAACCGCAACAGGTCCCTACAACAGCACTTCCCGCCTCCGGGCCGGACGCCTATGCTGGAACCACAACCTCGCAGCCTATCTTTGTGGTTGGCAGCCTACCTGGCAGATGAACGCACGCATGCACAACACCCAAGCACCCGTGAACGATGACCAAAAAACGCCTGGTGACGACAAACGCTGGAGCATTCGCGCCCTGATCGTCGACGATGACGTCCCGATCCGCGAATTGATGATCGACTACCTGGCCCGGTTCAACATCCACGCCAGCGGCGTCACCGATGGCGCCGCGATGCGCCTGGCGATGCAGGCGGAGCATTTCGACGTGGTGGTGCTCGACCTGATGCTGCCCGGTGAAGACGGTCTGTCGCTGTGCCGCTGGCTGCGCGCCGAGTCGGACATCCCGATCCTGATGCTCACCGCCCGTTGCGAACCCACCGACCGGATCATCGGCCTCGAACTCGGCGCCGACGACTACATGGCCAAGCCGTTCGAGCCCCGCGAACTGGTAGCGCGGATCCAGACCATCCTGCGTCGGGTACGCGATGACCGCAGCGAACAGCGGGCGAACATTCGTTTCGACAATTGGCGCCTGAACAGCGTGCTGCGGCAACTGATTGCTGACGATGGCCTGGTGGTGCCGCTGTCCAACGCCGAATTCCGCCTGCTCTGGGTGTTTATCGAACGTCCGCGCCGCGTGCTCAGCCGGGAACAACTGCTGGACGCCGCTCGCGGTCGCTCGATCGAAGCCTTTGACCGCAGCATCGACCTGCTGGTGTCGCGCCTGCGCCAGAAGCTCGGCGACGACCCCAAGGCTCCGCAGTTGATCAAGACCGTTCGCGGTGAGGGTTACCTGTTCGATGCCCGAGACATAGGCTGATGCGCGGGCGCTTCGATACGCTGTTCGGCCGCCTGTTTGGCGTGCTGTTGCTGGCGATTATCCTCGCGCACCTGCTGGCCTTTGCCTGGTTTCACCATTACGGCCCGCCGCCACCGCCGCCTCCACCGGAGTTTTCCGAAGGCCTGGACGGGCCACACCCGCCACTAGACCCACGTTTCGAGAAACGGCCGCCTCGACCGTGGTTTGGCGGTCCGTTGGTGCCCCTGACGTTTCAATTGGTCTCGCTGATCATTGCCGCCTGGTACGGCGCCAAGCTGCTGAGCCGGCCGATCCAGCGCCTGAGCGACGCGGCCGAGCGCTTGAGCGAAGACCTCGACAGCCCGCCACTGGATGAGTCGGGACCACGGGAAGCGCGGCAAGCGGCGCACACGTTCAACAAAATGCAGCGCCGCATCCTGGAACAGGTCAAGCAGCGCTCGCGCATGCTCGGCGCCGTGTCCCACGACCTGCGCACGCCGCTGTCGCGGCTCAAGCTGCGGCTGGAGAAAATCGACGACGACAAGCTGCAAGGCCAGATGCGCCAGGATCTCGACGACATGATCAGCATGCTCGACGCCACCCTCACCTACCTGCATGAACAGCGCACCAGCGAAGCCCCGCAGTGGATGGACGTGCAGGCGTTGGTGGAGTCCCTGAGTGAAAATGCCCAGGACCAGGGTGCGAACGTCCAGGCCAGCGGTCACTGCGCTCCCTTGCAGGTGCAGCCGATGGCCTTGCGCTCTTGCATCAACAACCTGATGGACAATGCCCTGCGCTACGCCGGACAGGCGCTGATTACCCTGCAAGACCATCGTGAACAACTGGTGATTCGGGTCATCGATCATGGCCCGGGCATCGCCGCTGAACAACGCGAAGCGGTGTTCGAACCCTTCTTTCGCCTTGAAGGCTCGCGCAATCGCAATTCCGGCGGCGTTGGCCTGGGCATGACCATTGCCCGCGAGGCCGCGCAACGAATGGGCGGGCAACTGACACTGGAAGAAACCCCGGGCGGCGGCCTGACGGCGGTGATTCGCCTGCCGCGCACCTGAAAGCCACACCAGCCCTTTGTGGGAGTGAGCCTGCTAGCGATGAGGCCCTGTGCCGCAACAAAAAGCCCACTGACCCTCAGGGGTTCAGTGGGCTACGGACACTGGAACTTCAGGGCCGGCGATCTTCAACCCGCGCCTGAGTCTTGCTCCAGTCGATCAACAGGCTGTAGGCCACCGCCAGCAATGTCGGGCCAATGAACAGGCCGATAAAGCCAAAGGCAATCAACCCGCCAAACACCCCAAGCAGCACAATGACCAGCGGCAGATTACCGCCGCGGCTGATCAGGTACGGCTTGAGCACGTTGTCGACACCGCTGATGACGAATGTGCCCCAGATGCCGAGGAATATGGCCATCCCGTACTCGCCTTTCCAGGCCAGCCACGCGGTCGCCGGAATCCACACCAGCGGCGGGCCCATCGGGATCAGGCTGAGCATGAACGTCACGATGCCAAGCACCAGCGCACCCGGTACGCCGGCAATCAGGAACCCGATCAGCGCCAGGATCGCCTGGGCCGCCGCCGTGCCGATCACACCGTTCACCACCCGCTGTACCGTGCCCGCTACCAGTTCAATGTAGTAGCCGGCCCGCTGACCGATCAGCCGCTCCAGCAACGTGTGTACAAACGCCGCCAGACGCGGCCCGTCACGATAGAAAAAGAACACGAAGACGATGCTCAGGGTCAGCTCGAGAATACCGCCGCCGATCTGCGCGCTGCGCGCCAGCAACCAGTTACCCACCTGTCCCAGGTAAGGCTTGAGCGACACCATCATCGCCGCGCCCTGCTCATCGATGCTGTTCCAGATGCCTACCAGCCGCTCGCCCACAAAAGGAATCGAACCCAGCCACACCGGTGCTTCGGGTAGCCCCTCGACCTGCGCATCCTTGATGAATGCCGTGGCATCGCGCACATGATCGGCAAGGTTGAAACCCAGCCACACCAGCGGTGCCGCTACCAGCACCATCCAGCCCAGCGTCAGCAATGCCGCCGCCAGCGACTCACGACCATTGAGCCAACGGGTCAACAAGCGCATCAGCGGCCAACTGGCAAATGCCAGGACCGCGCCCCAGAACATCGCCGACCAGAACGGCGCCATCACCCAGAAGCTCGCGCCGAACAACACCACGAGCAGGATCTGCACCAACAGGCGATCGTTATTGATCATCAAAAGTCTCGAAAAAGTCAGTCAGCAAAAGAGTAGGCGAACGCAGCATGCACGTTCGCCCGGTACAGCCTAGCGCAATAGCTCGATGTGCAGGCCAGAGCCCTCGGCACTGCCGGTTTCCATCCGCGCGGCACGCACGCCCTGGCTAATCAGTGCCTGACGCCAGGCTTCGGCGTTAGCTCCGGAAATGCTGACCCTCAAGGTGGTGTCCAGATTCAGTCCGCGAGAAATCAGGCGTAGCCAGGTCTCGTCAGGTGCGCTGTTCAACGTGGGAAAATCGAGCTCGCCGGTGCTCTTGAGTTCACGCAGCAAGGTCGCGGAGGTCGGCAACAACTCGCCCAGCGGTGCCGAAGCGTCGAACTGCTCGACATGCAAGTAGGCTTTGCGATTACCCCGGGTGATGCTGTACAGCGCTACCAGCGTGTTGTCCCGTGGAGCGGCAAGTCGCAGCAGCAAATAGGCTTGTTGATCGTCGGCGCCGTACAGCTTGGCGTTACCGAAGACTTCATTGGCCCAGAGGCTGCTTTCGCCGCAATCGCGCGCCTGGCACCAAAAGAGCAACCCGGCGTCCTGCTGCTGCAAGGCCTCGCGGGCAGCGGTGAACGCCTCGATGGATGAATGCTCCGGTGGCAACTCGTAGGTCACCGAAGTGACGTTGCCGCGCGCACTGACCTGGCCGTCGAAACGTAACTGGCCACTGATTTTACGGATCGAGCCCAACGGGTAGATCCGCTCCAGCTCGACGGCGGGGCGATAGTCGACAATCTGGGCGTCGGTCATGCGCGGCACTATCGGCAGGTCCTGACTGCCCGGAATATCAGCGGCGAATAACAAGGGACTGAAACTGCACAGCACCAGCAAACTGAATGAACGCATGGATAGACTCATCGGATCAGCATGGCCTGGGCGCCCTTGATAATACTGGCTTCATCGGCGCGTATCGGTACCTGCAGACCACGCTGCACAGCCGGCCGGACCTCCAGGGTTGCCATCCAGCGTTGCAGCGCCGTCAAGCCCTCCACCGAGACGCCCGACCACTCATAACCGCGCACCCAGGGAAAGGTGGCGATGTCGGCAATGCTGTACTGATCGGCGAGGAACTCCACGCTTTGCAACCGAGTGTCGAGCACTTCGTAGAGGCGGCGGGTTTCATGCTGGTAGCGGTCGATGGCGCCCTGGAGTTTTTCCGGAAAGTAGCGGAAGAACACGTTGGCCTGACCCTGCATCGGGCCGATGCCCCCCATCTGGAACATCAGCCACTGCAATACCAGCGAACGTCCCTTCGGATCGGAAGGCATCAGTTTGCCGGTCTGTTCAGCGAGGTAAATCAGGATGGCGCCAGATTCGAACACGGCGAAATCGCCGTTGGCGCGGTCGACAATCGCCGGAATCCGGCCATTGGGGTTGATCTTGAGGAAGTCCGCGGACTTCTGCTCCTTTTTGTCGAAACTCAAGGCATGCACCGTGTAAGGCAGGCCGAGTTCCTCGAGCACGATAGAGACCTTGTGGCCATTCGGGGTCGCAGCGGTGTAGAGATCTATCATGGTTGTCTCCCTTTTCAACCCACCAAGCCTCGACAGTTGCCCGGCGCAAGTCAAGGAATGGCGAAAAACCGATTGAAACAGTCTGCGACAAGATCGGCACCGGACTCGTCATTCAGGTGCAAATGGTGGCCGCCTGGCAGCTGTTCCCGGCTAAAGGGTAGACGCTCCAGCAATTCCGGGTGTTTGGCGAGCATGCCGTCGGCGGCAACCACCAGTGTTGCAGGACACTTGATCCGCTGGACGAAGGCCATGGCCTGTTCAGTTGTAAGACGTAGCGGCGATGGCAGTGTGAGTCGATTGTCGGTGCGCCAGGTGTAACCGCCCGGCACCGGCATCAGACCACGCTGTGCCAGCAGTTCAGCGGCCTCGCGGCTGACCGCCACCAGGCCCTTCATTCGCGCTTCGATGGCACGGTCGAGGGTGTCGTAGACCGGTTTGCGCTTTTCCCGCAGATCCAGTTGCGCTTGCAGGGCCATGCCCATGCGCTCGGCAGCGTTTTCACCTTTGTCTGTAGGAGGAATGATGCCGTCGATCAACGCCAGGTGGGTGACCCGTTCGGGCATCGACCCGGCGATGATCAACGAAGCAATGGCGCCCATCGAATGCCCCATCAACGCAAATTTGCGCAGTCCAAGCTGTTCGGCGACTTGCAGCACATCGTGGGCATAGTCCCACATGGCGTAACCGGCTCCCGGCGGGCGATGCCCGGAATGACCGTGACCGGCCATGTCCAGTGCGATGATGCGCAGGCCTTTGAGTTTGGGTGCCAGACGGGCAAAGCTGTTGGCGTTGTCCAGCCAGCCATGCAGGGCAATCACCGGCAAACCGTCTTCGGGACCGAACAGGTGCGCCGCCAGTTCGATGTGCGGCAGGCTCAGGCGGACCTCTTCGACGACGTGGTTCATGCGCAATCCTGTTGACGACGGCCGTCCCAGCGGTAGAACAGGCCTTTGAGCATGTCAGCGGTATCAAGGGGGCGTTCGAGCGGAAACATGTGGCCGCCGGGCATGGTCAACGACTCGCCCAGCGGCAGGCGGTCGACCGAACTGGCGTGATGGCGCATCACAACGCGGCTGTTGTGACCGCGAACCACCGCCAGCGGTACTTGCAACTGCCGGGTGCTGCCCGGGCTGGTGTGCGGCACGCCGCGATAGATGCTGATTTCCGTGGCCGGGTCGAACCGCAGGCGCAGCTTGTCGCCGACCTGATGCAAGCCATGTTGCAGGTAGGCATCGAAGCATTCCGGGTCGAAGCCGCGAAACAGGGTTTTGCCGGCGAAATACTTTCGGGCGCTTTCCTGGTCGGCGAACTCTTCACGGCGGCCCAAAGTACGCCCGGCCGGCGTCAAGCGGTCGATGAAACCGAAGCGTTTGGCCGCCCGTATGACCCATTGGTCGGTTCGAGTCAGTACAGGCGAGTCGAGCATCACCACCCCGCGATACAACTCGGGGCAGCGCAGGGCCGCATGCAGGTGCAACACGCCACCGAAGGAATGACCGACGCCCCACACAGGCTCAGCCTGTTGTTGCAGGTGATGGATCAGCTCATCCACCAGGTTGTACCAGTTGTCGTCCGCCGGGAAACGCGGATCGTGGGCGTGCTGCTCCAGATGTGTCACCTGAAACTCGGGTGCCAGCGCCGCAAACAACTTGCCGTAGGTTCCCGAAGGAAAACCATTGGCGTGGGCGAAAAAGATCTGTTGCGACATACCTGCAATTCCATGAGCGTGAACAGGCGTTGATTGTCCGCAAGACCGCGTCCTACAGCAATGACCGTAACTGACAGGAATGATGACAGTCCGGTCAAAGCTATGGCTTTGGTTCAACGTGCCGGCGGATTCTCCCCCAACGGCACCACCGCCATGGTCAGTCGCGACACGCAACTGGCCTTGCCTTCATCGCTGGTCAGCCGAATGTCCCAGACATGGGTCGTGCGGCCGATGTGGATCGGCTTGGCCACCGCCGTCACCCGCCCGCTGCGCAGGCCGCGCAAATGGTTGGCGTTGATTTCCAGGCCCACGCAATAGAACTTGCTGGCATCGATGCACAGGTAGCTGGCCATTGAGCCGACCGATTCGGCCAGCACCACCGAGGCACCGCCATGCAGCAAGCCGTAGGGCTGATGGGTGCGGTGATCGACGACCATGCTGGCGGTCAGGGACTCGTCGTCGAAGGCTTCGAAACGGATGTCCAGCACTTCGCCAATGGTGTTTTTCTGGATTGCGTTCAACTGCTCGATGTTGGGAGTGGTGCGCCACAGGCTCATCGCAGGGTTTCCTTGTTGGTTTTGTTGCTGAATCAATCCTGCCACAGCACCGCTTCGCTGCGCTCGCTCCATTCCTCAAAGCGCTCACCGTAGGCCGCTTCGATCACGTTGCGCTTGATCTTCAGGGTCGGGGTGAGAAAGCCGTTTTCCACGGCCCAACTGTCCTTGACCACCACCAGGCGCCGCAGTTGTTCATGTTTGTCGAGGGCAGCATTGACCTCTTCCAGCAGTTTTTCCAGGCTCGAATGCAGGCCGGCGCGCGCGGCCCCGCCGGCATCCTGCTGGCCGACCGCCGACAACACGCACAAACCCAGCGGCGCACTCAAGCCATCGCCCACCACGCAGACCTGTTCGATGCGCGAATGCACGGCCAGGCGATTTTCAATCGGTGCCGGAGCCACGTATTTGCCTTTGCTGGTCTTGAAGATTTCCTTCAGGCGCCCGGTCAGGCGCAGATTGCCTTCGGCGTCCTCCTCGCCCTTGTCGCCGGTGCGCAGGAAGCCGTCCTCGGTAATGGTGTCGGCGGTTTTTTGCGGTTCCTTGTAATACCCGAGCATGGTCGCACCACTGCGCACCATGACCTCCCCCGTCTCGGCGATCCGCACTTCGACTTCCGGGCACGGTTTGCCAATCCAGCCCGGTTTGTTCTGGCCCGGTGTGCAAATGTGGGAGTAACCGCAACTCTCGGTCATGCCATAGACCTCCAGCACATCCAGTCCCAGTTTGCGGTACCACTGCAACAAGGTCTGCGGCACCGGAGCTGCGCCGGACAACGCGATGCGCAACGCATCCAGCCCCAACCCGGCGAGGACTTTATGCCCGACCCGTTTGCCGATGATCGGCAGGCCGAGCAGAAAGTCGAGACGTTTTGCCGGGATCTTGCTGTACACACCCATCTGGAATTTGGTCCAGATACGCGGCACGCCAAACAGTGCGGTCGGGCGCGCACGCTGCAGATCGGTGAGGAAGGTATCCAGGCTCTCGGCGAAAAACACCGTTTGGCCGGTATAGATCGACGCCAGTTCGACGAACATCCGCTCGGCAACGTGGCACAGAGGCAGGTAGGACAACAACCGGTCCGACTCGTTGAGGCCGAACAACGCAGTGCCGCGTGTGGTGGCGAACCCCAGATTGCCGAAGCTGTGCATTACGCCCTTTGGCATGCCCGTGGTGCCGGACGTGTAAATGATGGTCGCCAGTTGATCGGCGGCAGGTTTCGGATCGTCCTGGATCGGCGAGCTGAGTTGCAAGTCGGCCCAGCTGAAATCGAACGTACCCGACGGATGCAGCGGCAGGCTGATGGTCGGCAGGTCAGGGCTGATGCCACGGGACATGCCCGGCCAGTCGTCGAGCTTGCCGATGAATGCCAGCGCCGCTTCCGAATGTTCGAGTACCTGGGCAACGGTCTCGGCGGTGAGGTTGGGGTATAACGGCACCGACACATGCCCGGCCATCCAGATCGCCAGGTCGGCAATGATCCAGTGCGCACAGTTCTTCGAGATCAGGGCGATATGGCTGCCCTGCGGCAGTTCCCGCGCTCGCAACCAATGGGCCGCGCAACGGGCCTGGTGGCCGACGTCCGCCCAGGTCAAGGTCTCGACCTGGCCGCCTCCGACAGGCTGGACCAGAAAGCGCTGACGGGGATGACGGGCCTCACGCTCGTAGAAAACGTCCAGTGGCAAACGAAAAGCAGCAGACATGCGACTCGCTCCTGTGATTTTGGTCTGGAGCAAGCGTAGCCAACCAAGCAAGTGCTTGGTTGACTATTTCATACAAAACTTTTCGGTTTATGACGTACCTGTGGGAGCGTGGCTTGCCCGCGATGCAGGCGCCGCGGTTTATCAGGTAAACCGAGTCGACGCCTTCGCGGGCAAGCCACGCGCCCACAGAAAAGCGGTGTTAAGGGTGCTTGATGCTGTCGAGCTTCATCGACCCGATCAGCAACTCATCGCCCTTGAGTTCGGCCAACCCGGCGGTGCTGACTTTTTCCGGCGGATGCCCGGCACCATGTTGCAGGTAACTCAACAAATGCCCTACCAGCGGGTTGTGGCTGACCAAAAGGACGTTGCTCACCGATACCAGTTGCTCGGCCACTTTGTCCGGGTCGGTTTCCGGGGTCAGCCAATCTACGGTGCGGATCTCGGGCTCGAAGCCCAACGCCTCGCGGACCAGTTGCGCCGTCTGCTGTGCACGCAGGTAGGGGCTGGCATAGATCGCCGTCAGCGGCTGGCCCATCAACCGCGCCGCGCTGCTCAACACCTCCTTGCGGCCGTGGTCGGTCAGTGCCCGTTCGGAATCGGGTCGCGTGCCGTAAGGCTCGGCTTCACCATGACGCAATACCCAGAGTTTCATAGCTTGGGTTCCTCATCTCGGGCCGGATGCGGTGCCGGTGCCACGACATGCGGCGCCTCACCTTCCGGTGTACGCGGCGTCGGCCAGTCGGCGAACGGCCAGGGCTTCTGGTCGCTGTGAAAGCTGCCGAAACGACCGATCTGCGCCAGAAACTGGCTCAGGCTGTCGCCGAAATTCATCAAGCTGGCGCTTGGGGCGCCATAGAACAAACGATAGATCAACTGCACCAGCACGACAGCGCCGAGGATGAACTGCGCCACTTGCCACACCAGCACGAAGACGATCATCCACAGCACCCGCAGCAGGATGGACTCGTACTTGGCTTCTACTTTTGGATCGTTCATGCGCAACTCCCTGCTTTTCTGGTAAGCGTGATTAGTTGAAACCACTGGTGGAAATAAAGTCGACGTCGGTTTTCGGCTCGCCACGCATTAACAGAGCGATGACCTGCTCCAGCGTGCGGCCTTCGAACAGGATCGCGTGCAGCCCGGCGACCAGCGGCATGTACACGCCAACCTCCTGAGCCTTGGCCTTGAGCACCTTAAGGGTGTTGACCCCTTCGGCGACTTCGCCCAGGCGTGTGACGGCCTCGTCCAGGCTCAGGCCCTGGCCGAGGGCGAAGCCGACCTGATAGTTGCGGCTCTTGGGTGACGAACAGGTCACGATCAGATCGCCCACGCCCGCCAGCCCCAGGAAGGTCATCGGGTTGGCGCCCTGATTCACCGCAAAGCGGGTCATTTCCGCCAATGCCCGGGTGATCAGCATGCTCTTGGTATTTTCGCCCATGCCCAGCGCCACCGCCATGCCGGCGATGATCGCGTAGACGTTTTTCAACGCCCCGCCCAACTCCACGCCGAAACGGTCGGCGCTGGCGTACACACGAAAGGTACGGCCGTGCAGTGCGGCCTGAACCTGCTGGCAGAGCTCTTCGTCTTCACTGGCAACCACCGTGGCAGTCAGTGCATGTTCGGCGATTTCACGGGCAAGGTTAGGCCCGGACAGGACGCCGATGCGCGCCTGCGGGGCGATCTCTTCGAGGATCTCGCTCATCAACTTGAACGTGTGGGCTTCGATGCCTTTGGTCAGGCTGACCAGCAATTTGCCGGTCAAGCGTTCTGCGTGCGGCACCAGCACCGAGCGCAGCGCGCTGGAGGGCAATGCGACGAAACACAGGTCGCAGGCGTCCAGGGTGGCTTGCAGGTCGGTGACCGGCGTGACGCCGGGCAGAATCTTGATGCCTTTGAGGTAACGCGGGTTCTCGCGATTGACCCGAATGGCCTCGGCCTGTTCGGGGTCACGCATCCACTGAAGAACCTGATGCCCGTTCTCGGCCAGCAGATTAGCCACGGCGGTTCCAAAACTTCCGCCTCCCAGGACCGCAATCGGGCGCTGTTCAGTCATATGCAATCCGTTAATCCATACCAGTGGCGATGTCAGCATTATACGGGGCAGCCCATCGGCGGCCAGCCCCGGCATCAAATACCTGCACCCGTAGGAAGAAGACCAATAAAACCGAGGAAAATGCAGACATCGTGAATGGAAAAGTCACTCAGCTCGGTTAACATGCGCGCCATCAATCACTGACAGGGATGTGTTGTGTCTCCGGGCTCCCCTTCACCGCATTCGCCTCTGGTACTGGCGCTGATTTTCAGCTCGCCAGTGCTGGCCGACGACTTGTTCCTGGACAGCGAACCGCTGCCGCAAGTGCTCACCGCCACGCGCCTGAAGCAGTCGCCGGCGGCCGTGCCGGGAAGCATGACGGTGATCGACAGCGCCCTGATCCATGCCAGCGGTGCCCGCGACATCAGCGAACTGCTGCGCCTGGTGCCGGGGATGATGGTTGGCAACATCAGTGGCAACCAGGCGGCGGTGAACTACCACGGCACCAACGCGACGCAAGCGCGGCGCATGCAAGTGCTGATCGACGGGCGCTCGGTGTATCGCGCCGGCCTGGCCACCGTCGACTGGAGCGACATTCCGGTGGCCATGGAAGACATCGAGCGCATCGAAGTCTTTCGCGGGCCGAATACTGTCAGCTACGGCGCCAATGCCCTGATGGCGGTGGTCAACATCATTACCCTGCGGCCGGCCGACAGTCACGGTACGCGCGTGAAGGTCACCCAGGGCCAGCGCGGCATCAACGACTTTTACGCCAGCCAGGGCACGGGCTGGGAGGATGGTGACTTGCGCCTGTCCCTGTCTGGCCAGCAAGACGATGGCTTCGACACCGACCGAACCGGCGCGGACTACCATGACAGTCGTCGCCTCGATCGCTTTAACCTCGCCGTCAGCCAGAGCCTTGACGAACGGCAAAGCCTCGATTGGCAATTGAATGCCAAGGACGGCACCAACCAGCGACCCTATACCTACCGCCCGGTGTTCTCGGGGATTACCCGTGCGGGTGACAATTCTGACGTCACCGCCAAGGACTACGCCGGGTCATTGCGCTGGAATCTGGACGTCAATCCCGACCACAGCCTTTATATCCAGGGTTCGGCGCAACACTGGGATCGCCAGCAAACCTGGCGCGCCTGCGACGCAGAAATTTCGTTCAGCCCGCAACTGACCGAACTCTGGCAATTGAACCCGAACTACACCGAGCGCCTGGCCCGCAACATCACGCGTTTCATCGGTCCTGGTGCGCCGGCCGGCACACCCGCCGAGCAGACGCTGGCCAACCAGGTGCTCGATCAATGGCGCAACGGCGCGAGCCAGACCGTTTGCGGCGACATCGACCAGAGCACCCGGGAATCGCGCTACGACCTCGAACTGCAGGACACCCTGAGCCTTGCCGATAACCTGCGGCTGGTCAGCGGGATGAACTATCGTTACGACCGGGCGGATTCCGAGACCTACTTCAATGGCACTCTAGATGACACGATCTGGCGGGCGTTCGGCCAGTTCGAGTGGCGTGCCACCGAACACTGGCTGCTGCAAGGCGGTGCCATGTTCGAGGACAGCCGGTTGACCGGCAGCTCGCTGACACCCCGCATGGCGGTCAACTACCTGATCAATCCGCGCCACGGCCTGCGTGCGGTTTACTCCGAGGCCATCCGTTCGCCGGACATGTTCGAGAACAACGTCAACTGGAGTTATCAGGTCACCAACCTCAGACCCGGTGCCTTTGGCCAGTCCAGCGCCCGCTATTTCGTCAAGACCCGTGGCCCCGGCGACCTCGATCAAGAGCGCATGCGCTCCCGGGAGCTGGGCTACAACGGTTATTTTCCCGAACCTGGGCTGGCGCTCGACGTGAAGCTGTTCGACGACGAAATCACCGGCATGATCAGTGAACCCCTGCGCAACAATCAGTACATCGCCAGCAACGCCAACAAAGCGCGTTTTACGGGAGCCGAAACCCAACTCGACTGGCGTGTCGGCAGCCTCGATCGCCTGCGATTGATCTATGCCTACGTCGATGCCGACGCCAGCAACCCGCTGGATGCCAGACAGACTGCAAGCAACAGTGGTTCGGCCGGATGGCTGCGGGATTGGGGCCAAGGCTGGAACAGTGCGCTTTTCTATTATGGCGATGACACACTCAACGGCTACCGCTTCGAACGGGTCGATGCGCGCCTCGCCAAACGTATCGCCTTGGGCAAGGCCAGCCTGGAACTGGCCGGAGTGCTCCAGCAACGGCTGGACAATCAGCCAACCACCTTCATCGACAATAATTATGACCAGCGCCGCGTGATGTATTTCAGCACAGAGCTGGAGCTTTAAGATGCCGTATCGTCCAGCCTGCAGAATGCCGACCCTGGGCCGGCTGCTGGCAGGACTTTGCCTGTTGCTAAGCGGCCTGCTGGGCAGCCTGGCGAGTAACGCGGCCGACATTTTGCTCACGGGGGCCGAAGACAGCCCCGGTGTGCGGGCGTTTACCCAGGCCCTGAGCGAGTTGCGCCCGCGCGATACCGTACGATTCCAGACACTGGCCAGTTTGCCGATACCGGACAAACTGCCAGAAAACATCCGCTTGATACTCCTCGACCTGCCCAGCCTCGACTGGCGCCTGCAAAACGCCCAGGGCCCGGCGACACTGGTGTTGCGCATCAGCCGCCTGCAAGCCCGGCATCGCTTGAACAACACCCTGCCTGCGCGTCTTTCCCTGCTATGGAGCGATCCACCACTGGACCGCCAATTGCGCCTGACCCGCACCCTGTTGCCCCAAGCCAAACGCATCGGCGTGCTCTACGACACCCACAGTGAATTCCTCTTGAATGAGCTGCGTCAGGCCGCCCTCCCCTTGGGTCTGGAAGTGGTCACCCAGCGCTGGGACAACATTCATGACAGTCGTCCATTACAGGCCCTGCTGAATAACAGCGACGTGTTGCTGGGCCTGGACGATGCCGACCTGTACAACCCGCAAACCGCAAAGAACCTGCTGCTGAGCAGCTACTCACGGCAAATGGCGCTGATCGGACCCAACGCAGGTTTCGTCAAGGCCGGAAGCCTGGCTAGCACCTACAGCGATCAGAGCGACTGGCTGGCGATCCTCGACGAATTGCTCGACCGGCCACCGGCCACCTGGCCGCGCACGCACTATCCCCATCGATTCAAAGTCGCGAGCAATCCGCAGGTGGCGCGTTCATTGGGTATCGAAGAGATAAACGACGCGTCAGTCGCCACACTGCTGGCAGAAGGAGAACGCCGCCCATGAACCTGCGCCGTCGCTGGGACATCAACACTCGCACCCAACTCATCAGCCTCGGCCCTGCTCTGCTGCTGACCTTGTTGCTGATCAGCTTCTTCACGTTCGTGCGCATCCAGGATCTGCGCCAGGAAATCACCCACACCGGCCAATTGATCGCCAATCAACTGGCTCCGGCCACCGAGTACGGAGTGATTTCGGGCAACATCGAAGTGCTCGAAACTTTGCTCAAGGCCACGCTGGCCACGCCCAACGTGAGCTTTCTGGAAATCCAGGACAGTGCCAGCCGGGTTCTGGTGTACGTCGAACAACCGAGCGAACACCACAATCGCGCGCAACAGCTCGAAGTGTTCCAGGCACCGATACGGCTCCAGCGCATCGCGTTGCACAACGATTTTTTCCAGAGCAGCAAAACCGCCAGCGCGGCCCCCACCGAAGACTATCTCGGCCGGGTGATCGTCGGGCTGTCCAACGATGCCTTCAGCCGGCGCCAGCAGGAAATCGTGCTCAAAGCCGCCATTCTGGCACTGTTTGCCCTGCTGTTTACCTTCTTCGTGGCCCGGCGTCTGGCGGGCAGCCTGTCGCGACCGATCCGTGATATCGGCAATGCGGTCAAGGCGATCCAGAACGGCGACTACAAAACACCGCTGCCGATTGTTGACGACACCGAGCTGGGGGCGCTGTCGCAACACATCAACAACCTCGCCAGCGGTCTCGAGCAGGCCAGCCGCGAACAGCATCAGGCCATGGCGCAGTTGATCCAGACCCGCGAAGAAGCGGAAAAGGCCAACAATGCCAAATCCGACTTCCTCGCCATGATGAGCCATGAACTGCGCACGCCAATGAATGGCGTACTGGGCATGCTGCAGTTGCTGGAAACCACCGACATGACCGAGGAACAGTTGGAGTACGCGGCGCTGGCCTCGGAATCCACCGAGCACTTGCTCAAGGTCATCAACGACATCCTGGATTTCTCGCGGATCGAACGTTCGGAGCTGGAACTGGAGCACATTGCGTTCAACCTCGTCGAACTGATCGGCAGTTGCGCCCAGTCATTCCAGCACAGCGCCGCACAACGCGGTCTCGACCTGCAACTGATGATCCCCGATGACATGCGCGGACTGCAGGTCAAGGGCGACCCGACGCGTATCCGGCAGATACTGGTCAACCTGATCGGCAATGCGCTGAAGTTCACCGAACATGGCCGCGTCACCATCGAGGCGCAGTGGCAGTCGCTGGACCACGAGTTGCTGTGGTTCACCTGCACCGTGCGCGACAGTGGCATCGGTATCCCGGCGCAAAGCCTGGAATTGATGTTCAACGCTTTCCAGCAGGCCGACAGCTCCATTTCAAGGCGCTACGGCGGCACGGGGCTGGGCCTGCCGATTGCCCGTACCCTCGCCGAACGCATGGGTGGCACCTTGCGCGCGCAGAGTGAGGAAGGCCGCGGTTCGGTATTCACTCTGGAAATTCCCCTGGCGCTGCACCAGCAGGCGCAGCCACTGTTGCCCCCGCGCACGCAAACCGGCAACAGCAGCGGCGAAGGGCGCAATGTGCTGCTGGTCGAAGACAACCCGGTCAACCAGACAGTCATCGAAGCCATGTTGCGCAGCCTGGGTTTCAAGGTCAGTGTCGCCGCCGACGGCGCGCAGGCGGTACGCAGTGCCGAGAGCCTGATTTTCGAAGCGATCCTGATGGATTGCCGCTTGCCGATCATCGATGGCTATGCAGCCACCCGACAAATCCGCAAGCTACCCGGGTGTACCGACCTGCCGATCATCGCCCTGACCGCCAACGCTTTGCAGGGTGATCGCGAAGCCTGTCTGTCGGCGGGGATGAACGATTACCTGGCCAAGCCGTTCAAACGGACTGATCTGCAGCAAATTCTGCAGCGATGGGTGCAGTAGTACAGGCCTTTCGAGCATCTGCGACTGGCGTGAAAGGCGAAAGTGCGGCAGTCTTAGGCACCCGAACAAGCCCGAAAAGGGGCTTGAATAATAATTTCAGTGCACAAGTGTACATTCATGTCCTTGGTGCTGTGACTTTCACCACAACGCAATAGTCTATGAGTAGGCTGCCGGTTCGAGGCATGAACGCTTCGATCGGCCGGGAAGATTTGCCCCACCTGCCGCATGGGACTATTGAGGAGCTCGCATGACCAAACAAAACGCCTTTACCCGGGAAGACCTGCTGCGCTGCAGTCGCGGTGAGCTGTTCGGCTCTGGTAACGCGCAATTGCCCGCCCCGAACATGCTGATGGTTGACCGCATCACCCTGATCAGCGAAGAAGGTGGCAAGTACGGCAAAGGTGAATTGGTCGCCGAGCTGGATATCAATCCGGACCTGTGGTTCTTCGCCTGCCATTTCGAAGGCGATCCGGTGATGCCGGGCTGCCTGGGCCTCGACGCCATGTGGCAACTGGTCGGTTTCTTCCTGGGCTGGCAAGGCCTGCCGGGCCGTGGCCGTGCGCTGGGTTCGGGCGAAGTGAAATTCTTCGGCCAGGTCCTGCCGACGGCCAAGAAAGTCACCTATAACATTCATATCAAGCGCGTCCTCAAGGGCAAGCTGAACCTGGCCATTGCCGACGGTTCGGTGACTGTCGACGGTCGCGAAATCTACACCGCCGAAGGCCTCCGGGTCGGCGTATTCACCTCCACTGACAACTTCTAAGGGTTATCCGCATGCGCCGCGTCGTTATCACTGGTCTGGGCATCGTTTCTTGCCTGGGCAATGACAAAGAGACCGTCTCCGCTAACCTGCGTGCAAGCCGCCCTGGCATCCGGTTCAACCCGGAATATGCCGAAATGGGTCTGCGTAGCCAGGTTTCCGGCTCCATTGACCTCAACCTTGAAGAACTGATCGATCGCAAGATCTATCGCTTCGTCGGCCACGCGGCAGCTTATGCCTACCTGGCCATGAAAGACGCCATCACCGACTCGGGTCTGACCGAAGAACAGGTTTCCAACCCGCGTACCGGCCTGATCGCCGGTTCCGGTGGCGCATCGACCCTGAACCAGATGGAAGCGCTGGACATCCTGCGCGAGAAAGGCGTCAAGCGCGTCGGCCCATACCGCGTAACGCGGACCATGAGCAGCACCGTTTCCGCTTGCCTGGCCACTCCGTTCAAGATCAAGGGCCTGAACTACTCCATCGCCTCTGCCTGCGCCACCAGTGCTCACTGCATCGGTTCCGCCATGGAACAGATCCAGATGGGCAAGCAGGACATCGTCTTCGCCGGCGGCGGTGAAGAAGAGCACTGGAGCCAGTCGTTCCTGTTCGACGCCATGGGCGCCCTGTCCAGCAAGCGCAACGACACCCCGGAAAAAGCCTCCCGTGCCTACGACGCTGACCGTGACGGTTTCGTCATCGCCGGCGGTGGCGGCATGGTCGTGGTTGAAGAGCTGGAACACGCTCTGGCCCGCGGCGCGAAGATCTACGCGGAAATCGTCGGCTACGGCGCGACCTCCGACGGCTACGACATGGTCGCCCCGAGCGGCGAAGGCGCGATCCGCTGCATGCAGCAGGCGCTGTCCACCGTCGATACCCCGATCGACTACCTGAACACCCACGGCACTTCGACCCCGGTCGGCGACGTCGCGGAAATGAAAGGTGTGCGTGAAGTGTTCGGCGACAAGGCTCCGGCCATCAGCTCCACCAAGAGCCTGTCGGGTCACTCCCTGGGCGCCGCCGGCGTTCACGAAGCGATCTACTGCATGCTGATGATGGAAGGCAACTTCATTGCCGGCTCCGCCAACATCGACGAGCTCGACCCTGAAGTGGCCGACCTGCCGGTGCTGACCAAGACCCGCGAAAACGCCACCATCAACACCGTGATGAGCAACAGCTTCGGTTTCGGTGGCACCAACGCCACCCTGGTACTGAAGCGCTGGCAGGGTAAGTAATACCCCGCCATAACGCCGCACAAGAAAACGCCCCGACTGGTTCGGGGCGTTTTTTTTGCCTTGAGAAAAACCTCAAGACACACACAAATCCTCTGTAGGAGTGAGCCTGCTCGCGATAGAGGTATTCCAGTCGACATCACTGGTAACTGACCCACCGCTATCGCGAACAGGCTCACTCCTACAAGGGTCTGCGGTGCGTTCTGAAGATGAAGCTTTTGTCATGAAACCAAAAGCCCTGCGACTGAATGTCGCGGATTCCGCGGGCTGCAGGACTGTTTCCGTTTTTGCAAAAAACCGTTACCAAACTCAGTCATTTACTTAGCAAACTAACAAAACATATAACAAAGGCCTGCACACGCCTTGCTGCAGATAACAGAGATTGGAGCTAGCAGATGACTGTAAAAGTAACTGAACGCGACGATTCACATAAATCCCACGAGGGTGTAGCCGCCGGTATCCGCATCTGGGACGTGCATCAACAAGACCTGCTGGTCGGGATGTTCCATTCCGAGACCGACGCGCAAAACTACAGGGCCGAACTGGAAATGCTCGAGCGCAAACGCGAGCTCGCAACCGGTTAAAGACAGACTCCACCACCGCGCAGCCTGCCCCTTCCCGCACGGGCAGGCTGCGACCGGATCACCCGACTCAGGCAATCTGAATGGCCGCTAAATAAAGGGAGTCGTCGATCTCCACCGAAGTGACAACACCGACAATCCAGCCCGCCTCAAGTTTCACCACCTCACACTCACCATCGCCCATGCCGTCATTGCGGATGGCAAACTGGAGCGATGATGGATGTCGCTTGCCGTAATCGAAGTCCATGCCACAAGCAATCAGAAAATCGATTTTCGCCCCCGCCAGTTCAATTTCCTTGTCCCGCTCACCGTCTTTCAACACCGCATAATCGAGGCACAAGTTGATGCCGAATGGGCAGCCCGGAACCAGACTGTTGATAAACGTTCCTTCGTAACCACCAAAGTAACTGTGCTCGGCCCGTACACTACTGACCTTTTTAACTCTTATTACAACCTCATCAAACAACTTAAATAACCAGTACTCACCTTCAACCCCTACGTGTCTTCCGAAATCGATTCGTGATACATGGCGCTTTGGCCACATCGACTTCAGCGGCACATCAACTTCATATTCCTTATTGGTAACCGTCAGCAAATAATTAATAACATCGTAATAACTCGACTCCCCCTCTCCCACTTTGATAAGCGTCGCACAACTTCCCGCCAGCAATACGATCTTGCCGTACTGCTCCATTGGCAGATCGCTCATCAACAACGCCACACACTCGGGCACCTTTTGCAGATAGGCAGAGTTCAACTCGTGGAGTTCCTCCTCACTGCGGACTTCGCGCCAGGGAATGTTCCAGAAAAACTCAGGCAGGGTAAAGAACACACAAGCGGACCCGCCATGATCCTCACGGGCGGCCTTTGCAGCGATCTTTATTTTTCGGCGTACAAGCTCAGCACGCACGGCCAGCTCATCGTCCAAGTAATCGTGAATGGTTTGATCGGGCTGTCGCGGCTGTGATAACGGCGACGTGAAAGTGGGTTGGCGCAACGAAGCGATACTTACCAGCATTGAAGATATCCTTATCCATTAAAATTCATTCCATTCGTTTTCCTTCAACAATAAACACGCTCAAAACGAACAACAGCACACCAGAAAGGTATTTAACCGCTCATTCAAGATGAGATTAATTTCAGCAAAAGAAAACCCGAAAGATCGTATCGACATGATCTTTCGGGTTCAATTGATTAATCCGGAAAAGTACTAGTAAACATGTACCATCAGCGGAGCGATTACCACATCAGATCATCAGGGATCTTATAGGCGGCGTACGGATCGTCCTCAGTACTCACTTCCTCGGTCTGCACATTCAGCTGCACGATGCGTTGCGGGTCGCGCTCTTGAATCTTCAATGCCGCCTCGCGCGGAATCACTTCGTAGCCGCCAGCGTGATGCACGATGGCCAGCGAACCGCTGCTGAGCTTGTTGCGCATCAGGGTGTTGACGGAGATGCGCTTGACCTTTTTGTCGTCGACGAAATTGTAGTAATCCTCGGTCGTCAGTTTCGGCAGGCGCGAGACTTCGATCAATTGCTTGACCTGCGCGGCACGGGCCTTGGCCTCAGCCTTTTCCTGTTGCTGGCGGTTGAGTTCCTGATCGCGCTTGACCTTCTCGGCCATGGCTTCCTGCGCCGCACGCTGCTGGGAGTCATCCAGCTCGATCTGGCCTTTGTGGGCCAGGCGTTGCTGTTTCTGCTTGTCTTTGCTGACCTGCTTGGCCTGCTTCTGGTTGACCAGCCCTGCTTTGAGCAACTGGTCGCGAAGGGAAATGCTCATGGTGCTTATTACTCACTTAGGCCACTGCTCAACCGCAGCTGGGCAAATTCTTTTCCTGACGTTTGGCTTCGCCCCACAAGGCGTCCAACTCTTCGAGGGTGCAATCTTCCATGGGACGGCGGGTGTCGCGCAATGCCTGTTCGATAAAACGAAAGCGTCTTTCAAACTTGCCGTTGGCGCCACGCAGTGCGGTTTCCGGATCAACCTTGAGATGCCGCGCCAGATTGACCACGGAAAACAGCAGGTCACCGATCTCGTCGGCCACGGCCTCGGGATCGTTTTCCGACATGGCTTCGAGGACTTCATCAAGCTCTTCACGCACTTTATCGAGCACCGGCAAGGCGTCCGGCCAGTCGAAGCCGACCTGCCCTGCGCGCTTCTGCAACTTGGCCGAGCGTGACAGCGCCGGCAATGCCGCGGGTACGTCATCAAGCAACGACAGCTGTTCGGGGGCTGAAGATTTCTCCGCGCGCTCCTCGGCCTTGATCTCTTCCCAGCGTTGCTTGACCTGCGCTTCGCTCAGGCGCGGGACATCCACTGGCGCATACAGATCACCAGTGGGGAACACATGGGGATGACGCCGAATCAGCTTGCGGGTGATGCTGTCGACCACGCCGGCGAACTCGAAGCGTCCTTCTTCCCGGGCCAACTGGCTGTAATACACCACCTGGAACAGCAGATCGCCCAGCTCACCCTGCAAGTGATCGAAGTCACCGCGCTCGATGGCGTCGGCGACTTCGTAGGCTTCCTCAAGGGTGTGCGGGACGATGGTGGCCCAGGTTTGCTTGATGTCCCACGGGCAACCGTACTGCGGGTCACGCAGGCGGTTCATCAGGTGTAATAAATCTTCAAGGCTGTACGTCATTCATGCCCCCATCAGAAAAACCTGTGGGAGCGAGCCAGCTCGCGAAAGCGGTGTGTCAGCCAATGAAAATATCGACTGATACAACCTCTTCGCGAGCAGGCTCGCTCCCACATTAATCACCATCAAGGCGTACGGTTACGCCGGGTTTCGATGATGTTCGGCAACTGGGAAATCCGCCCCAGCAACCGCCCCAATGCATCCAGCCCCGGAATCTCGATGGTCAGGGACATCAACGCGGTGTTGTCCTCCTTGTTCGAGCGGGTGTTGACCGCCAGCACGTTGATCCGCTCGTTGAGCAGCACCTGCGAGACGTCACGCAGCAACCCGGAACGGTCGTAGGCGCGGATGACGATGTCCACCGGGTAGGTGAGCACCGGCACCGGGCCCCAGCTGACCTGGATGATCCGCTCTGGCTCCCGCCCGCTCAGTTGCAGCACCGAGGCGCAGTCCTGGCGGTGAATGCTCACGCCGCGACCCACGGTGATGTAACCGACGATGGCATCCCCCGGCAGCGGCTGGCAGCAGCCGGCCATTTGGGTCATCAGGTTGCCGACGCCCTGGATCTGGATATCGCCGCGCTTGCCCGGTTTGTAGCCGGTGGCCTTGCGCGGTATGAGTTCAAGCTGTTCGTTGCCACGCTCCGGCTCGACCAGTTGCTGCGCCAGGTTGACCAGTTGCGCCAGGCGCAAATCCCCAGCGCCGAGGGCGGCGAACAGGTCTTCGGCGGTTTTCATGTTGGCCTTGTCGGCCAGCTTGTCGAAATCCACCGCCGGCAGACCGAGGCGATTGAGCTCGCGCTCAAGCAGGGTTTTACCGGCCGCGACGTTCTGGTCGCGAGCCTGCAGCTTGAACCAGTGAACGATCTTTGCCCGTGCCCGCGACGTGGTGACGTAGCCCAGGTTCGGGTTCAGCCAGTCGCGGCTCGGGGTGCCATGCTTGCTGGTGATGATCTCGACCTGTTCACCGGTTTGCAGGCTGTAGTTGAGCGGTACGATACGCCCGTTGATCTTGGCGCCACGGCAGTTGTGACCGATTTCGGTGTGTACGCGGTAGGCGAAGTCCAGCGGTGTCGCGCCCTTTGGCAAGTCAATGGCGTGACCGTCCGGGGTGAAGATGTACACCCGGTCCGGCTCGATATCGACCCGCAATTGTTCCGCCAGGCCACCGATGTCGCCCAGCTCTTCGTGCCATTCGAGCACCTGACGCAGCCAGGAGATTTTCTCTTCGTAGTGATTGGAACCGGACTTGACGTCGGTGCCCTTGTAGCGCCAGTGCGCGCACACGCCGAGTTCGGCTTCTTCGTGCATCGCGTGGGTACGGATCTGCACTTCCAGCACCTTGCCCTCGGGCCCGATCACCGCCGTGTGCAGCGAGCGATAGCCGTTTTCCTTGGGGTTGGCGATGTAGTCGTCGAACTCTTTCGGGATGTGCCGCCACAGGGTGTGGACGATGCCGAGCGCGGTGTAGCAATCGCGCATTTCCGGCACCAGCACGCGCACGGCACGCACGTCGTAGATCTGGCTGAACTCCAGACCCTTGCGCTGCATTTTGCGCCAGATCGAATAGATGTGTTTGGCCCGGCCGCTGATGTCGGCATCGACGCCGGTGGCCTGCAATTCGTTTTTCAGCTGGTTCATCACGTCGCTGATGAAACGCTCGCGATCCAGTCGCCGCTCATGGAGCAACTTGGCGATCTGCTTGTACTGGTCCGGCTCCAGGTAACGGAAGGACAAGTCCTCCAGCTCCCACTTGATGTGACCGATGCCCAGGCGATGGGCCAGAGGCGCGTAGATGTCGAAGACTTCACGAGCCACGCGGTTGCGCTTTTCGTCGTCGGCGGTCTTCACCGCACGTATTGCGCAAGTGCGTTCGGCCAGCTTGATCAGGGCGACGCGAACGTCGTCGACCATGGCCACCAGCATCTTGCGCAGGTTTTCCACCTGGCCCTGGGTGCCCAGCACCAGGGATTTACGCGGGCTCAGGCTGTCGCTGATCGCGGCCATGCGCTGCACGCCATCGATGAGCTTGGCCACCAGCGGACCGAAGCGCTGGCTGACCGCCGGCAACTTGATCTGGCCTTCGCGTACGCCTCGATACAGGATCGCGGCGACCAGTGAATCCTGATCGAGTTTGAGGTCGGCGAGAATCTCGGCGATCTCAAGGCCGGTACGGAAAGTCGAGTTGCCTTCCGACCACAGATTCTGTGCCGCATTGGCTTGTTGTTCGGCCTCGCGAGCGTACTCGCAGGCCTCTTTCAAGGCTTCGCGATCCAGTGCCAGATCGACACTGACCGCGTGATCGAGCCAAGCCTCGAGATTGATACTGCCGTCGGTGTTGATCGGCTGGTGTGCTCTCACCTGTACCATCTTGCTTACCTTCCCTACGACGCAGATTCAATGCGTCAAATCGCTGACCTTCGTTGCCCGTGCGCCCACGTCGGGCTGGGTGCGCGGCTGCACGGGCGGGCCAGTCGGACCAGACGAGCATCCTAGCTCGCTTCAAATAACGCCATGGCCTCGACATGTGCCGTTTGAGGAAACATATCGAGAATCCCGGCACGTTTTAACCGGTAGCCCTGCTTGATCAATTCGGCCGTGTCGCGCGCCAGCGTTGCCGGGTTGCACGACACATACACCAATCGTTCGGCGCCCAGGGTCTTGAGCTTGCGCACGACCTCGAAAGCACCGTCACGCGGTGGGTCCAAGAGTACCGCACAAAAGCCTTCAGCGGCCCATTCAGCGTCCGTCAAAGGCTGGGATAAATCGGCCTGAAAAAACTTCGCGTTATGCAAATTGTTGCTAGCCGCATTTGCCGCTGCCCGATCGACCATCACCTGCACGCCTTCGACCGCCACCACTTCACGAGCGGCCTTGGCCAGCGGCAAGGCAAAGTTGCCCAGGCCGCAGAACAGATCGAGTACACGTTCATCCGCTGTCGGCTTCAACCAGTCCAGCGCCTGGGCGACCATCGCTTCGTTGACTGCGGCGTTGACCTGGATGAAATCCCCTGGCCGGTAAGCCAGTTCCAGATCCCACTGTTCCAGGCGATAACCCAACGACTGACCGGCCTCGACCGGTTGCGGTTCGCCGTCGCCATGCAGCCACAACTGGGCTTCGTGGAACGCGCAGAAATCCTTGAGGATCGTCAGGTCGGCGTCGGACAGCGGTGCCATGTGCCGCAACAACACGGCCAGCGTCGAGCCGCTGAACAACTCCACATGCCCGAGTGCCTGGGGTTTGCTCAAGCGCCGCAGCATCTCCGGCAAACGGCTCATGATCGGTTGCAAGGGCTGTACCAGCACCGGGCAGTCATCGATACCAACGATGTCCTGGCTGCCGGCGGCACGGAAACCGACTTCGAGTTTTTTCGCCTTCATGTCCCAGCGCACCGCCACGCGGGCGCGACGCCGGTACGCGAATTCCGCACCGCTCAATGGCACCGCCCACTCTTCGGGTTCGACGCCCGCGACCCTCGACAGCTGCTCGGCGAGCATGCGCTGTTTCAGGGCAAGCTGTTCGTTGTGGGGCAGATGCTGCACGCTGCAACCGCCGCAGCGGCCGGCATGGGCACACGGTGCCGGGCGGCGTAATTCGCTGGCCTTGAACACCCGTTCAGTGCGTGCCTCGACCACTTTGCCGTGGGCACCGAGCACCCGCGCCTCGATCTCTTCACCGGCCAATGCGCCGATGACGAACCAGGTGCGACCTTCGAAAAACGCGATACCGCGACCGTCATTGGCCAGGCGCTCGATGGTCAGGCGCTGCTTTTTGCCGGTCGGGACTTGCGGGGCCTTGCTGCCGCCGGTGGGCTGGAAGCGCAGGCCTCTTTCATGTTTGGCCATCAGTTGGGCGCGTCGAAAATGCCGGTCGACAGGTAACGGTCGCCACGGTCGCAGATGATCGCGACGATCACCGCGTTTTCAACTTCTTTGGACAGACGCAGCATCGCTGCCACGGCACCGCCCGAGGACACGCCACAGAAAATGCCTTCTTCGCGGGCCAGTCGACGGGTCACGTCTTCGGCTTCGCTTTGGGCCATGTCGACGATACGGTCCACACGGTCGGCCTGGTAGATCTTCGGCAGATATTCCTGAGGCCAGCGGCGGATACCCGGGATCGCCGAGCCTTCCATCGGTTGCAGGCCGATGATCTGCACGTTGTCGTTCTGCTCTTTCAAGTAGCGCGACACGCCCATGATGGTGCCGGTGGTGCCCATGGAGCTGACGAAATGGGTGATGGTGCCCTGGGTCTGGCGCCAGATTTCCGGACCGGTGGTGGTGTAGTGCGCCTCGGGGTTATCACCGTTGGCGAACTGATCCAGCACCTTGCCGCGACCTTCGGCTTCCATTTTCTGCGCCAGGTCACGGGCGCCTTCCATGCCCTGTTCCTGGCTGACCAGAATCAGTTCGGCGCCATAGGCGGTCATGGCCGCTTTGCGCTCGGCGCTGGAGTTGTCCGGCATGATCAGGATCATCCTGTAACCCTTGATCGCAGCGGCCATGGCCAAGGCGATCCCGGTATTGCCCGAAGTCGCCTCGATCAGCGTATCGCCGGCGTGGATCTGCCCACGCAGCTCGGCGCGGGTGATCATCGACAGCGCCGGACGGTCCTTGACCGAACCCGCCGGGTTGTTCCCTTCGAGCTTGAGCAATAGGGTATTGCTGGTGGCGCCGGGCAGGCGCTGCAAACGGACCAGCGGAGTGTTGCCGACGCAATCGGCGATGGTTGGGTACTGCAAGGTCATGGCGTATTCGCAATCCAGACTGCGGGGGTGCCTATCATACCGGCAAACGTTGCCAGGCCATATCACGCAAAGTGTGGTGCTTATGGTTTATGGGAATAAGGGTGAGCTTTGTGCCGAGTGGAATCCTACATGGATGGGTAATAGACCTGTAGGAAGAAGGCTTGTTCGCGAAGATGCTGTAATACACGATGACTTTTCAGGACGACTTCCTAGGATATTTCCCGCAGGTTTTGGCGGTTTGCATGAACTGTTGGGCGAGGGGCTTCATCGATAGTCTTTTGATTGCACTCCACGCTCCCTATCGGGATGAGGCACTCCTATCCTCCAGAAGACTCTAAATCAATGTCCGAAAACTTGACTTTATTTCGCACTGAAGTTGTTACCGCGAAGAACGAACAGCGCTTCGGTAGCGTGCTGATCCATCAACCATGGGGATATTGTGTAGCCGCCATTCTGGCTAGCACGTTGATACTGCTGTTGATGGCCTATGCTTATTTCGGTACCTACACCCGCAAAGCAACTGTCAATGGATTGCTTATGCCAGAACAGGGAATGCTGCGCTTAACATCTCCAGGCACAGGGTTTCTGACAGAGGTTCTTGTTAAGGAAGGTCAAGACGTAGGGATCGGCCAAGCACTGTTCGTTGTTTCCGGTGAACGCTTCAGTACAACGGGCGGTACACAAAATCTCATTTCGGAGCAGCTTACTCAACGCATTCTGATTCTGGAGCGCAACCTTAACTTGGCGAACGAGCGTCGGACAGGACAGCTAATCATGCTTGATGGCCGTCTTACCGCAATTACCCAAGAGCTAAGTCAATTTCGGGAAGAAGTACGCCTGCTGAAAAGGCGTGTAGTGTTGGCTGAAACTCAACACCAGCGACAGCACAAACTGGCGGCGGAGGACTTCATTTCAGTTGCACAACTTCAAAAAGGAGAAGGAGAACTTCTGGCGCTACTGGGTCAACAGCAAAGTATTCAACGCGCTCGTGCGAGTCTCAATCGCGAACGCATGGAACTGCTTGCGCAACGGCAAGAGGTTGAATTGCGGCATCGTACAGAGACTGCTGAGATAGATAACAATATCTCCCTGATCAGACAGGAGCAGGCGGAAAATGATGTTCGCCGAAGACAAATAAGCGTGGCACCGCTTGCCGGTACAGTAACTGGCTTGAGCGTGCAAACGGGTCAACAAATCCAGGTCGGCTCACTGCTAGCCAGCCTGATCCCTCTAGGAGCAGATCTTACCGCTCACCTGTATGTTGCTTCTCACCAAGCGGGGTTTATAGAGCCAGGGCAGACCGTATTAATGCGTTACTCTGCCTATCCTTATCAAAAATTCGGCATGGCACGAGGACAGATCGTAGACTTGGCGAAAAGCCCCTACGCGGTTCAGGAGTTGCCGACCCATATTGCAAACGCTGTTCAAAACACGACCCTATCTCCTGAACTTTTCTATCGCGCAACCGTTGCACTCAACTCACAGACGATCGCCGTATACGGTAATTCACACCCTCTACAAGCCGGCATGCTATTGGAAGCTGATATTGTCCAGGACAAACGTCGTCTTTATGAATGGGCTCTGGAGCCAATTTACTCTCTCACAGGCAAACACTTCAACTAAACAAAACCCAAACAAAAACAGCAGGAAGTGATAAACAAATGACAAAACGGGAACAAGAAGTCCTACATTCACTTCTTCAAGGACGCACCAACAAACAAATCGCCATTTCACTTGGAATAAGTGACTTCACAGTACGCGACCACGTTTCTTCAATACTTCGCAAGAAAGGAGTCAGCTCAAGGACTGAGTTATTCGCAGCAGAACTGGAAAACAAAAAAAAGGCACCCCCTACATCTATAGGATAAAAAAACAACACCAAGAGAATTACCATCCCAACCATCAGCCGCCCGAACCAATTTTTCTCATCCCCTCACCAATAAAAATAATCAACTCAAAATATCAAACTTAAAAGCAACAATAACAACCACACAATCAAGCCGCAAATAAAAACACAGAGAGAATATAATTCCATGACTGACCAAAACCTTGATGAATCGAGTAAAGGATGGAGCATGGAAGTATTGGGCATTCATTTTGTAGAAGGCACCGCATCAACCGCCACAACTTCCGCCATTATAATTATTTTATTTTTCTCTTTCTGTTATGGCACATTCAGATTGTTGCGCTTACGATGGGGACCATACAAAAGCCTATGCATAACCTTTATCTTACTTCACATCATCCCTGTCATTGCGCTATGGACAATAAAACTCATTACCTAGCAGTGAACAATTACACTCTCACAACTTACCTCACACAAAACAAGGAGTAACCATGCGCGAATTAACAATATGTGATTTTGAATTAGTCTCTGGTGCAGTTGGCCCACCCGGAGCCGTTGTTGGTGCCGTAACGGGCGCGGCGACTTATATTGGAGGTGCAATGGCTACAGGGCAGGGTGATATAGCCGGCCTGAGTGCAAGCGCAGTGGCTGGGGGAGCAGCAGGTTTTATACTGGGCCCCGCTGGCATGGGGGTCGCACAAACAACTGCTGCATCCATTCTTGGCGCCGAAGTAGGATTTTATTCCGGCATGCTAGGCGGCCAGGTTCAAAGTGCTGTCAATGCAGCCGGAACGAACTACGGCGGCACAAATTACAATTAACCAATTAACTCATAATTGAGCCTGGCTTCTCTATTAAAGCCAGGCTCCCAAGGTCTACGTTTATGAGCATAGCGTTCAACATGCCTTTTGGTGACTTTTTTGAACATTACCAAGAGAAGAAACCATTACTTCTTAAGGGAGCAGTTTCTGAAATTGAATTCTCGTGGAAAGACGTAAACGACATTTATAGCAACAGCGACGCTGCTTCCAATGACTTCAAACTCTCGCTAAACGGTATACGACCCAAGTCTGAGTATGTGGAGAGCTATCTCGATATCGGGATCTTACGTCACCGCCTGATAAAACCCGTCGTATATGAAAATCTTAAAAATGGGGCCACACTAATCGCCAACAAAATTAAAAACTCACCCAAGATCAGCCATCTTTCAAATCAGATTGCAACATTCACCGGCAGGCAAGTCGTAAGCAGAGCATACTTGGCTTTCGGTTACAAAGATTCCTTTAGATGCCACTGGGATACACGGGATGTATTTGCGATTCAATTAATCGGGCGTAAGCGTTGGATAATTTACGAGCCGTCATTGGAGCATCCCTTATACACCCAACAAAGCAAAGACTACGAACAGCACTATCCTTGCCCACCCAATCCTTATATGGACATTATTCTTGAGCCGGGTGATGTTTTTATCTCCCCCGAGGCTGGTGGCATAACCCCTTACCATTGGGAGAGGCCACCTTCCATCTTGCAGTAGGTACTTTCCCAGCGTATACAATTGATTATTTATCATGGTCACTCAAACGACTAGAGTCTTTCACTGGCTCACGACGGTCACTTTATAATTGGCAGCAAGATAAGGACTCCCTTTCACTGACAGGAAAACACCTCAATGAAATGATCATCAACCCAGACAACTACCATCGTTTCCTCGATGAATTCACTGGTGCAACGCGAGTTGAGTCCGCACTGGCTCTGGAGATTTTTGGTAATCCGAACACTGGCACACTAACCGATCACTTCGGAGTTAAACTATGCACAAACAATCATCACAACAAAACTTCCAGCCACATCATTGCCAATGGCACACGACTAAATCTTGATAATCAAAGCAAAAAACTGATTTCATCCATAGCCAAAGCACCCGGCATTAGTATTGCAACACTCATCACAATTCTTCCGGAAATACCAACCAACAAACTGCTCGGATTGATCACCCAACTGTGCCATCTAGACATCCTGGAACTCTCCCAACACCAATCACACCGTTAATTTATCAGGATGTTATGACTCATGAAAATAACGCTACAAGCAGAGAGCCAAGAGTGCGGCCTCGCCTGCCTAGTGATGATCGCCGCATTTCACGGGTTGCACGTGGACCTTATGAGCATGCGCAGACACTTCTCCATCTCTCTAAAGGGAACAAACTTATCTCAATTAATGCGTCATGCTCATTCACTAAATTTTTCCTGCAGGCCTGTGCGGTTAGAGTTGGAGGAGTTATCCATGTTGCGTACACCGTGCATCCTGCACTGGAACATGGATCACTTCGTGGTGCTGGAGAGAGTAAAGGGGAACAGCCTGACTCTGCTGGACCCTGCATTTGGTCGCAGGGTGATGAAATCATCTGAGGCTTCAAGGCACTTCACTGGTGTAGCACTGGAATTGACACCTAACGCAACCTTTCGCCCTGGGTCACAAAAATCCCGAGTTCGCCTGCACGATTTGATTGGCCGAACCACCGGACTAAAGCGCGCTTTAGGCAACATATTTGTACTTGCACTGGCGCTGGAAATAGTCGCCCTGCTCGCCCCTCAAGTTACTCAGTGGGTGGTTGATGGTGCACTGGTTTCCTCTGATCATGATCTGCTGTTACTGGCAGTACTGGGGGGCTGTCTATTGATGGTGATTGATTTTGTTCTACGGATGGCTCAAGGCTGGATGGCATTACGTCTGGGACAGCAGTTAGCAATACAGTGGTCGAGTAATTTGTTCAGCCATATGCTGCGTCTACCCTGGCCGTTTTTCGAAAAGCGCCAAATTGGGGATATTGCAGCCCGCTTTCAGTCACTTGCTGCCATTCGCAAGATATTGACCAACGGAGCTATCACAGGAGTACTTGATGGATTAGTTGCAATAGCAACACTAACCATGATGCTTTTTTACAGCAGCGCACTAACAGCTATCGTGTTGATCGCTCTGGTATTGTATGGCGTCCTACGACTGGCCTTTTATCACCCACTCCGCAATGCTGCTGAGGAGCGCATCGTACTGGGCGCACGAGAAAACTCCTATTTCCTGGAAACAATAAGGGCTGTTTTACCTCTCAAGCTCTTCAATGCTACCCCGTCGCGATTGGCGACTTGGCAAAATCTGATAGCGGATGTTCAAAATCGAGACGTAACAACACAGAAAATATTGTTGGTATTTGCCAGTTTGAACACTCTGATCTTTGGATTAGAAGGGATGCTGCTGCTCTTTGTCGGTGGTTCCTCCGTTCTCCAAGGCGCACTATCATTGGGCATGTTACTGGCATTCATCGCCTACAAGACCCAATTTTCTGGACGAGCAAGCAAGCTGATTGATTTGGGCATCGAAATTCGGATGCTTTCGCTACATGCCGAGCGCCTGGCTGATATCGCCTTAGAAACGCCGGAGCCTGATGGGCCGATGGAAACAGATATTGAATGCATAAAACCCCACATTGAACTCAGGCACGCTTCATACCGATACGCGCAAGGTGAGCCCTCGGTAATTCACAATCTATCGCTCATGATCCATGCGGGGGATTCAGTTGCACTTGTTGGTCGTTCTGGTTGTGGTAAAACCACATTACTTAAGTTAATTCTCGGTTTGCTCACACCAACAGAGGGGGAGATTTTGATTGGTGGAATATCTATGCGTCAGCTTGGGCCTCAAGCATGTCGCAGCTTAGTAGGCGCTGTAATGCAGGAGGATCAGTTGCTGGCTGGATCTCTAGCTGAAAATATTGCTTGTTTCGATCCTCACTTCTGTCAGGAGCGTGTGAAGGAAGCAGCTCAAATTGCGGATATCCACAAGACAATTACCAATATGCCCATGGGCTATCAGACGCGGGTCACAGATATGGGCGCTGGGCTATCCGGCGGGCAAAAGCAGCGCATTTTTCTTGCGCGCGCCTTGTACCGGAAGCCGAAAATTCTTGTGCTTGATGAGGCCACCAGCAATCTGGATCTACACAGTGAGCAGCATGTAATAAAGGCGTTGGGTGAAATGCCTATGACTCGAGTCATTATTGCTCACCGTCGTGAAACCATTGCTTTCGCTAAACGTCTTGTCTGCTTAGATAAAGGTGTAGTGGTGGAGGACGTTCGCCTTGATGAGGCGAGGGTCACAGAGTGATGGCTGCCAGGAAAATTGTTATTGGAGCAACAATGCTGCTAGAGGGGGCGGCTGCACAAGCGCAAAGCATTGATCTTCTGCAAATCTACCAACTAGCATTGCTTCATGATGCTCAATATGCGGCGGCGAAAGCCCATCAACGCGTGGAGCAAGAGCACTGGGTACAAGGAAGAGCGGGGCTTTTACCCCAAGTATCAATAGATGCTCAGACCCATTGGATGGAAACCGATTACCAGTTCCCAACGGGTAACGCTCAATACAACAGACAGAATCGTAGTTACGGTATCCAGTTGATACAGCCTATTTTTCGCTTACAAAACTGGGTTCAGTTCCAGCAGGGAGGACTTCAACGTACGCAAGCAAAAATCCATCTTGAAAGTGCAGAGCAGGCGTTGCTGCTGCGAGTTGCTCAAGCCTATTTTGAAGTTCTGAATGCAACTGACGTGCATGAGTCCCTTCGGAATCTCCGAACTGCCGACGCAGAACAATTGGCAAGTTCTAAAAAAAACTTTGAATTGGGTAACGTCAGCATTGTCGATGTGCATGAGGCTCAGGCTAGTTTTGATAAAAGCATGGCGCAATTCATCAAAACCAAAAGCGAGCTTGATCTAGCTCGATATGCCTTAGTTCGAATTACTGGACAGCACCCTGGCGAATTGAGGGGACTGCGAGAAAATGTGACCCTATATTCTCCGCAACCAGCAGAACTTGACGCATGGATTAAGGCGGCCAAGCGATATAATCTTAATGTACAAGCACAGGAGCTTTTACTACTCATTGCGGACAACGAAGTACGTATTCGTAAGGCCGAACACCTACCGACTATTGACCTGGTTATCAGTCAGAACATGCAGCAATATCCTAATGCCAATACAGAACGCACCGACTCCTCTAGCATCGGACTGCGTTTGAGTATGCCGTTGTACAGTGGCGGTCGAATAGGTTCTGCTACTCGGCAAGCGGTGGTGTTGCAAGAGCAAACTGAGTTTGAACTGGAGGATGCACGTCGTGCTGCGGCGCAAGCAGTGCGAGAGGCTTGGTCAGGTGTAATGGATGGAATGGCGCGGGTGAAAGCGCTCGAAGCAGCGAAAACCTCCGCACGCTCGGCGGTGGCCTCCAATCAGATCGGCTATAAGGTTGGAATACGAGTTGGTATTGATGTATTAGAGGCTCAAAGCAAGTTCAGTGATGTAGTTCAGCAATTGTCCCGCACCCGTTATGACACATTATTAGCCCAGTTACGACTCAAGGCTGCGGTAGGGACATTAAGTAAAGTAGATATTGCCGAAGTCAACGCGCTAATGAGCAATTGAGCAATTGAGCAATTGAGCAATTGAGCAATTGAGCAATTGAGCAATTGAGCAATTGAGCAAACGATTGTTGTCAGGCATAAAAATCTCAATGCTTCTATTATCTAATCCAGTGCTTCTGTAAAGGGATACTCGCCTCCAAACGCATTACCTAATAGCCTAATGAATCACCAACCGCATATTCAACCGCAACCCGGTCCCGGTGTTCTGCGCCCAAAGCTGTCCGCCCTGTCGCTGCACTGCGTTCCTGGCGATGCTCAACCCCAACCCAAACCCACCATCCCCCGGCCGCGAACCGTCGAGTCGGGTGAACGGCAGGAAGATCCGCTCCAGATCAGCTTCTGCCACACCGCCGCCGTGATCTTCCAGCCAAAGGTGCCAGAAATCGCCATCAAGACGACCGCCCAATTGGACAATGCCTCCCGCCGGTGAATGACGAATGGCATTGCGCAGGATATTTTCCAATGCCTGGGCCAGGGTGTTGAGATGACCGCGAACCCAGCAGGATGCATCCACCGTGCATTGCAACTGCGTATCGGGCCAGCCACTTTCATAGCAGGCGTTCTCCGAGAGCATTTCCCACAGGGCCTGGATCTGGATGGCTTCGTCGGGCAATCGGGTGCGCTCGGTATCGAGCCACGCCAGTTGCAGCGTGTCTTCCACCAGGCGCTGCATGCCATCGACTTCACGGCCGATGCGTTCGCGCAATGGTTCCAGCCCCTGCTCGCTTTCACTGGCCACCCGCAGGCGGCTCAATGGTGTACGCAATTCATGGGACAAGTCGCGCAGCAGTTGCTGCTGCAAGGCCACGGTGCCTTGCAGGCGCTCGGACATGTGATCGAACGCCCGCCCCAGCTCACCCAATTCATCGGAACGATTGGTGGTGCGGCTCGATAGGCGCACATTCAGTTGGTCGGCACGCCAGGCGTTGGCCTGCTCACGCAAGTGATTGAGCGGCACCACCAGCAAACGGTAGAGCCCGACGCACAGCAGCAAAGTGAACAGCCCCGGAATCACGCCGTTGGTGATCACCCGCCAGAACACCTGGTATTGCCCAGGCAGAAAGCGTTCGGGCAGTTCGATCACCAGGCTGCCGGCGGACGGGTCGCCGGGAAACGGTATGCGTATCCACGGCCGGCCTTTCTTGTGGATGGGCCAATCGAGGCCGCGCAAAAAAGTCAGGCGTTCGACTTCCTTGTCCGTCAGCGATTGGTTGCTCAAGGACTGCAAATCACCGCCGATGACACCGACCCAGCCTTTTTCCCGCTGATGCATGCCTTGCAGCCAGTCATCGACACCGGCGCTCTGGCGCTGCTGCCAAGCCTGCTGGGCTTCGGCGGCATAACCCGACAGGGTGCCGCGGGCCTCATCGGAGAGGAACTGATTACGCTGTTCCATGTAACGGCCCCAGGACCAACTCAACCAGATCATCAGCAGACAGAAAGCGACCAATAGACAAGCCAGTTTCCAGAACAGCGAATGCCTGCCCGGCAAGTTACATTTCATCGGCGGCGCTCAGGATGTAACCCTTGCCCCATACCGTACGCACTTCGCGCTCGGTGTAGCCAATGGCCTTGAGCTTGCGGCGGATCTGGCTGATGTGCATGTCCAGGCTGCGGTCATGGGCCGCGTAACCGCGTTGCAGCACCTGTTGATAAAGGAAGGCTTTGCTCAGTACTTCGTCGGCGCTGCGATGCAGCGTCTCCAGCAACCGATACTCGCTGCGGGTCAGGCCACCGGCCTGTTCCCCGTAAAAGACCTCGAAGTTTTCATCGTCGAAACGCAGACTGTCCATCGACGGGGCTGGCACTGCGGGTACGGGCCGGCGGTCGAGTGCCACCCGCCGCAGAATGGCTTCGATGCGCACCCGCAACTCCACCATGCTGAAGGGCTTTGGCAGGTAATCATCGGCCCCCAGGCGAAAGCCGCTGATGCGATCGGCCTCGGCACCAAGGGCCGACATCAGCAACACCGGGGTGGAATGGCTCTGGCGCAATTGGGTCAGTACCGCCAGGCCGTCCAGGCCCGGCAGCAGAATATCCATCAACACCACGTCGAACGGTTGCCGGCGGGCAATGTCCAGGCCTTCCTGGCCGTTCTGGCACCAGGTCACCTGGAAGCCACTGCGGTCCAGATGCTCATGAACGTAGGCTCCGAGCACAAGGTCGTCTTCGATGGACAGGATTCGGGGGAGGCCAGCAGTGATGGGAGCCATGACTATCTGCAAATAATTCTCAGTTGAGTAATTATTCAAGATTGCCTCGCCCGGGGCAACCCACCGTTTGTCCGTATCGCCATTGAGTCGTCCGGGCCGACGAAAGACGGCACCATTTTTACGAGGATTGCCCGCGAGCAAATCGCTACACTGCGCAAGTGGTGCATGGCGGATGCATGTGCAGGCCTATAAATAGCGGGATGCAGGAGAGATGCGTGCTCAAGAAACTGGGAATCAAAGGCCGCGTGCTATTGCTGACCCTGTTGCCAACCAGCCTGATGGCGTTGGTGCTGGGGGGTTATTTTACTTGGATGCAACAGGCTGACCTGCAAACCCAACTCATGCAGCGCGGCGAAATGATCGCCGAGCAACTGGCTCCACTGGTGGCGCCAGCCATGGGCCATCAGGACAACGAACTGCTCGAACGCATCGCCACCCAGGCCCTGGAACAAACCGACGTACGGGCCGTGACCTTCCTGGCTCCCGACCGCACGTTGCTGGCCCACGCCGGCCCGACCATGCTCAATCAGACGCCCTCTGGCAGTGGCACGCAAATGCTGCGCCGCAGTGGCAGCGATGCGACCCGTTATCTGCTGCCGGTATTCGGCAAACACCGCAACCTGGCCGGGGACGTGATTCCCGAAGAAGCCGACCGCCTGCTCGGCTGGGTCGAGCTTGAACTGTCCCATAACGGCATGCTGTTGCGCGGTTACCGCAGCCTGTTCGCCAGCCTGATGCTGATCGCTGCGGGACTGACGGGTGCGGCACTGCTGGCCGTGCGCATGGGCCGCACGATCAATCGGCCGTTGAGCCAGATCAAGCAGGCCGTGGCCCAACTCAAGGACGGCCACCTGGAGACCCGCTTGCCGCCCCTCGGCAGCCAGGAACTGGACGAACTGGCCTCCGGCATCAACCGCATGGCCGGCACCCTGCAAAACGCCCAGGAAGAATTGCAGCACAGCATCGACCAGGCCACCGAGGACGTGCGCCAGAACCTGGAAACCATCGAGATCCAGAACATCGAGCTGGATCTGGCGCGCAAGGAAGCCCTGGAAGCGAGCCGGATCAAGTCCGAATTCCTGGCCAACATGAGCCATGAAATTCGCACGCCACTCAATGGCATTCTCGGCTTCACCCACCTGTTGCAAAAAAGCGAGCTCACCCCACGCCAGCTCGACTACCTGGGTACCATCGAAAAATCCGCCGACAGCCTGCTGGGGATCATCAACGAGATTCTCGACTTCTCTAAAATCGAAGCCGGCAAGCTGGTGCTCGACCATATTCCGTTCAACCTGCGCGACCTGCTCCAGGACACCCTGACCATCCTCGCCCCGGCCGCCCACGCCAAGCAGCTGGAACTGGTCAGCCTGGTGTATCGGGACACGCCGCTGTCACTGGTGGGCGACCCGCTGCGGCTCAAGCAGATCCTGACGAACCTGGTGAGCAATGCGATCAAGTTCACCCGCGAAGGCACCGTTGTCGCCCGCGCCATGCTCGAAGAAGAACACGAAGACACCGTGCAGCTGCGCATCAGCATTCAGGACACCGGCATCGGCCTGTCGAACCAGGACGTACGCGCCCTGTTCCAGGCCTTCAGTCAGGCCGACAACTCGCTGTCGCGGCAACCCGGCGGCACTGGCCTGGGCCTAGTGATTTCCAAACGTTTGATCGAACAGATGGGCGGCGAGATCGGCGTCGACAGCACGCCGGGGGAAGGGTCGGAATTCTGGATCAGCCTGAGCCTGCCGAAAACCCGCGACGATGCCGAAGACCTGCCCGCCGCGCCGCTGCTCGGGCGCCGGGTGGCGGTGCTGGAAAACCACGAACTGGCCCGGCAGGCGTTGCAGCACCAACTGGAAGACTGCGGTCTCAGCACCACACCGTTCAACACCCTGGAAAGCCTGACCAATGGCGTCACCGCCGCCCACCAGACCGATCAGGCGATCGACCTTGCAGTGCTCGGCATCACCAGCAACGACATGCCGCCGGAACGCCTCAACCAGCACATCTGGGACCTCGAACATCTTGGCTGCAAAGTGCTGGTGCTGTGCCCGACCACGGAACAGACGCTGTTCCATCTTTCCGTGCCCAACCCCCACAGCCAGCTCCAGGCGAAACCGGCCTGTACCCGCAAGCTGCGACGCTCCCTGTCGGACCTGGTCAACCCGCGACCGATGCGCAGCGAACCGGGCGAACCAGTGTCCAGCCGAGCCCCGAAGGTGCTTTGCGTCGACGACAATCCGGCCAACCTGATGCTGGTGCAGACCCTGCTCGAAGACATGGGTGCCAAGGTACTCGCGGTGGAAAGCGGTTATGCCGCCATCAGGGCGGTGCAGAACGAGACATTCGATCTGGTATTGATGGACGTACAGATGCCCGGCATGGACGGTCGCCAGAGCACCGAGGCGATCCGCCAGTGGGAAAGCGAACGTCATTGCACGCCGCTACCGATCGTGGCCCTCACCGCCCACGCCATGGCCAACGAAAAACGCGCGCTGCTGCAAAGCGGCATGGACGACTACCTGACCAAACCGATCAGCGAACGGCAATTGGCCCAGGTGGTGCTGAAATGGAGCGGCCTGGCGCTGCGCAATCACAGCCCGGAGCGCTCCGGCGATGGGCATGCTGGTGCCCATGACCTGTTGGTGCTCGACCACGACGAAGGATTGCGCCTGGCCGCTGGCAAGGCTGATCTGGCGGCGGACATGCTGGCGATGCTGCTGGCGTCCCTGGAGGCTGACCGCGAAGCCATCCGCCTCGCTCAGCAAAGCAACGACCACAACGCCCTGATCGAACGGGTCCATCGCCTGCATGGCGCGACGCGTTACTGCGGCGTACCGCAATTGCGTGCGGCCTGCCAACGCAGCGAAACCCTGCTCAAGCAACAGGACCCGAAAGCCAGCGTGGCACTGGAAGAGCTCGACCGGGCAATCAATCGCCTGGCAGCCCAGGCGCGCATGAATGCTTGATGCAGCGCAATCGCGAAGGGCTGCCGGCGAGCTAACCTGACGACTGTCGAATGCCGGCTTGCTCAACGGCGCAGGCCACCTTCAAGGAGCACCGCATGCGTACGATTCTTTTCAGCAGCCAGAACTACGACCGCGACAGTTTTCTCGCTGCCGAACAACCTGCCGGCATCGAGCTGCAATTTCAGCCTGCGCGCCTGAGCCTCGACACAGTGGCGCTCGCCCAGGGATATGAAGCGGTCTGCGCGTTCATCAATGATGACCTCGGCGCGGCGGTACTCGAACGCCTGGCCGCCGGTGGCACACGCCTGATCGCCCTGCGCTCGGCCGGTTACAACCATGTCGACTTGCCGACGGCAAAACGTCTGGGACTGGCCATCGTGCGCGTCCCGGCCTATTCGCCCCACGCGGTGGCCGAACATGCAGTGGCGCTGATCCTCGCACTCAACCGCCGCTTGCCCCGAGCCTGTAACCGCACCCGCGATGGGGATTTCAGGCTGCAGGGGCTGACCGGTTTCGATCTGGTGGGCAAGACCGTCGGCGTGGTCGGCACCGGTCAGATTGGCGCCACCTTCGCCAAAATCATGCACGGTTTCGGCTGCAAGCTACTGGCCTACGACCCCTATCCCAACCCGCAGGTCGAAGCCCTCGGCGCGCGCTACCTGAGCCTGCCGCAGCTGCTGGCCGAATCGCAGATCATCAGCCTGCACTGCCCGCTCAACGAGCAGAGCAAGCACTTGATCAACCGCCAATCCCTGGCGCACATGCAACCGGGCGCGATGCTGATCAATACCGGACGTGGCGGCCTGGTGGACACCCCGGCGCTGATCGATGCCTTGAAAGACGGTCGTCTGGGTTACCTGGGGCTGGATGTGTATGAGGAAGAGGCGCAGTTGTTCTTCGAGGACCGCTCCGACCTGCCGCTGCAAGACGATGTGCTGGCACGGCTGCTGACCTTCCCCAACGTGATCGTCACCGCGCACCAGGCCTTTCTGACCCGCGAAGCGCTGGACGCGATTGCCACCACCACATTGCGCAACATTGCAGCCTGGACGGCGGGCACACCGGAAAACCAGGTGACGGGAGACTGAAACGGATCGAAGGTCATCTGCCTGCGCGATGCGGCGTGCAAGCCCGTGATAGCATATCGCGCATATTTGGAGGACCCATGGTCGAACACGATTTCCGCTACAGCCTGATGAACCCGCAACACACCCTCACCGAATGCCGCGCCCTGGTGCCAGGGCGTTATCAGGTCACCGGCAACGGTGGCTCGATTCGCAACAACGACGTGCTGGTCGTGACCCTCAAGGGTGCCAAGGACTTGTCCATGCGCCTGACCGTCGAAACGGTTCGCCACCTGATCAACCCGCCCGGCCAATGGGTCGCGGTGGCCAGTGGCCCGGTGTTCGGCGAACTGGCCATCCACACCTGGCAAGTGAACTGTGACAGCTGCGCCAAAGCGCTGAGCTTCGAGTTCGCCGTCGATGCCAAGCTGGGCAACAAGGCCGAAAAACCTGCCGCCACCGCGCGGATTGCCGAGCTGGGCTGGACCACCGCTGGCGAGAAACACCTGTGCCCGAAATGCCAGGAGCCTGCGTGATGAAACGCCTCGCTCTGACCACTATGGTCAGCGCCAGCCTGCTGGGTTGCGCCTCCGAGCCGGTGCAACTGCAACAGAACCGCAGCTACATTCTGGAGTGGATCGGCGAGCGGCCGTTGATGGACTACAGCCACCTGACCATCACCCTCGGCGAAGACGGCCGGGCCTACGGCAATGGCGGCTGCAACCACTGGTTCGCGCCGTACACCCTCGATAGCGACAAACTGACCTTCGGCAAAATCGGCAGCACCCGCAAACTGTGCGCGCCAGCGCTGATGGAACAGGAAAAACGCTTCCTCCAGGCCCTGGAAAACGTCCAGCGCTGGGACGTCTCCCCGATCGAGCAGATGCGCTTCTGGCCAGCCGAAGGCAAGCCGCTGCGTTGGTGGCTTGAGGAGGGTTGATCCTTACTGGGTATCCCGAGAAACCTGTGGCGAGGGGGCAAGCCCCCTCACCACAAAAAGCCCCTGGCTACAGTGAAATCGATCATCTGATCAGTTTTTCGCCTGCAACGCCTCAAGCTTCGCCATCACCCCCGCCGCCGTCTGTTCACCCATCAACTGCTCACGTACCTTGCCCTTGTTATCGATGATGTACGTCACCGGCAACGCCTCGCTGCGCGGCAACTCGAACAGTTCGGAAGGGTCCTGGGCCAGCACGGTGAACCTGATCCCCAATTTCTCGCTCGCGCCCTTCAACTCTTGCCCCTGGACATTGTCGAAGTTGACCCCGAACACACCGATTTTCTTGTCCTTGAGTTGCTCTGCCAGGGTGTTCAATTCCGGGATCTCGGTACGGCAAGGCCCGCACCATTCTGCCCAGTAGTTAAGCACCAGCCATTTGCCGTCCAGGCGGTCAGAGGCGATTTTATGACCGTCCTGGTCGATGCCATAGTCATTACCGCAGCCCCCCAGCATCAACGCTCCGATGATCGTCAATGCTGCTGCCAGTCGCCTTGTCATGTCGTGTTCCTTGTCAAAAATTGATTGCGCCTGCGACCCATCGCCTCTCACGGTTCTGGATTGCGCGCTGCACAGTTAGAATAGCCGCCACCTTACGCAAGATGCGACCCGCTCATGACCGATCTGACGCTTTATCACAACCCGCGCTGCTCGAAATCCCGCGGTGCGCTCGAACTGCTTGAAGCCCGTGGCCTGACGCCGACCGTGGTCCGCTACCTGGAAACCCCGCTGGACGCCGCGCAGATTCAGAGCCTGCTGGGCAAACTCGGGATCAGCGCCCGGCAATTGCTGCGCACCGGCGAGGACGAGTACAAGACCCTCGACCTGGCCGATAACAGCCTGAGCGAAGCGCAATTGATCGCCGCCATCGCCGCCCACCCGAAACTGATGGAGCGACCGATTCTCGAAGTCGGCGACAAGGCCATCATCGGCCGCCCACCGGAACAGATCCTGGAACTGTTGCCATGAGTGCACCGTACATTCTGGTTCTGTACTACAGCCGCAGCGGCTCGACCAACGAAATGGCCCGGCAGATCGCCCGTGGCGTCGAACAGGCCGGGCTTGAGGCCCGCCTGCGCACGGTGCCGGCGATTTCCAGCGAGTGCGAAGCCGTTTCGCCGGAGATTCCCGACGAAGGTGCGCTGTATGCCAGCCTCGACGACCTGAAGAACTGCGCCGGCCTGGCGCTCGGCAGCCCGACCCGCTTCGGCAACATGGCGGCGCCGCTCAAGTACTTTCTCGACGGCACCAGCAACCTGTGGCTGACCGGCGCCCTGGTGGGCAAACCGGCGGGTGTGTTCACCTCCACCGCGAGCCTGCACGGCGGCCAGGAAACCACGCTGCTGTCGATGATGCTGCCGTTGCTGCACCACGGCATGCTGATCACCGGCCTGCCGTACAGCGAATCGGCGCTGCTGGAAACCCAGGGCGGCGGCACGCCTTACGGCGCCAGCCACCACGCTGGTGCCGACGGCAAAAGCGGTCTGGATGCCCATGAAGTGGCGCTGTGCCGCGCGCTGGGTATGCGCCTGGCCAAGACCGCACAGAAACTGGAGAGCTGAGGTGGCCAAGAAGCCGAAGATTCTACCCGCCCTCGAATGGCTCGAACCACGCGTGAAGGCGATGCGCGCCATCAGCCTATTGTGCTTTTTCGGCCTGGTGGGATTGCTGTGTGTTTACTACCTGGCGATTGCCGACCTGCATGGGGCACGCCCTTGGGTGATCCTGTTGATCGAACTGGCGCCACTGCTGATTCTGGCGCCGGGGATGATCATCGGCAGCCCTCGCGGGCATTCGTGGATGTGCTTTGTGGTGAACCTGTATTTCATCAAGGGCGCATTGGCGGCCTATGACCCGAACCGGCAAATCTTCGGTTTGCTGGAGATGGGTGCGAGCCTGGCGGTGTTCTGCTCGGCGCTGTTGTATGTGCGCTGGCGCTATCAGTTGAACCGTAAGCTGGCGGGTGAAGGCGAAATCTCTGTTGCCTGATCCGACGCCTTCGCGAGCAAGTCGAATCGTCGCACCGCCGCTCCCACATTGAAATGCAATCCAATGTGGGAGCGAGCCTGCTCGCGATTGGGGCGACACGGTCTTAATGATTCACTGTATAAGCCAGCATCATCGAAATCTGGCTCATCGGCCGCCCACCACTTTCTTCATGCCACTGATTGAACACGTCCTGCACCAAAGCCAGGTCGCGCAGACTGCTCGGCACCTTGTCGATGATGTCCTGCGCATTCAGCGCCGCCACCACGTCATAGCTCGGTACAAAGGTGTCCTTGCCGATCATCCGCAAGAAGCGCGGGGCTGACAGCCCGCCCAACTGATGTCCGCGTTTTTTCAGGAAGGTCCAGAGCCCGACGATATCGGTCACCGGCCAATCGGCGATCAGCGCACCGAAGCTGCCCTTTTCATGGGCCACGTCCAGTATGAACTGCGCATTGCGCGGCACGCTCTTGAGCTTGCCCAGGTGACGGATGATCCGCGTGTCCTGCATCAGCCGTTCCAGATGCTCGGCGCTCATCAGCACGACTTTTTCCGGGTCGAACTTGAAAAACACTTCTTCGAAAGCCGGCCACTTGGCATCCACCAGGCTGTGCTTGAGCCCGGCGCGAAATACACGCAGTGCCATCATCGAGAGGTAGCGATCGTCGCTGATCTTGCGCAGTTGTGCCGGAGTCTTGGGAACGGGCAGATGGGCCTCCAGTTCAGCCGCCGAACCGAAGCGGTTCAGACAGTATTCATTGAGCCACTTGTAATCGCGCATGCCCTCTCCTGAGGTAAACGAAAAACCTGTGGGAGCGAGTCTGTGGTGAGGGGGCTTGCCCCCTCACCACAGACTCGCTCCCACAATGTTGGTCAGAGGTTGACCACGTTAACGAAGCGCGAAGCCGCGCTTTCGTCAATCTTCAGGCTGGTGAAGTCGAACAGGTTGCGGTCCGCCAGTTGCGACGGGATCACGTTCTGCAGGCTACGGAAAATGCTCTCGGTACGGCCCGGGGTCTTGCGCTCCCAGTCCAGCAGCATTTCCTTGACCACCTGACGCTGCAGGTTCTCCTGGGAACCACAGAGGTTGCACGGGATGATCGGGAATTGCTTGAAGTCCGAGTAGGCCTGGATGTCTTTTTCATTGCAGTAGGCCAGCGGGCGGATCACCACGTTGCGCCCATCGTCGGCGCGCAGCTTCGGTGGCATGGCCTTGAGCGAACCGTTGAAGAACATGTTCAGGAAGAACGTCTCGACGATGTCATCGCGGTGGTGACCGAGGGCCATCTTGGTCGCGCCGATTTCGTCGGCGAAGGTGTAGAGCGTGCCGCGACGCAGGCGCGAACACAGCGAGCAGGTGGTTTTGCCTTCCGGAATCAGTTCCTTGACCACCGAGTAAGTGTCTTTTTCGACGATGTGGTACTCGATACCCAGTTCTTTCAGGTAGGCCGGCAATACGTGCTCCGGGAAGCCCGGCTGCTTCTGGTCCATGTTCACGGCCACGATCTCGAACTTGATCGGCGCGACCTTCTGCAAGTGCATCAGCACATCGAGCATGGTGTAGCTGTCCTTGCCACCGGACAGGCAGACCATGACCTTGTCGCCGTCTTCAATCATGTTGAAATCGGCAACCGCCTCACCGGCCTGTCGGCGAAGGCGCTTTTGCAGTTTGTTCTGGTTGACCGTGAGTGTGCCCATGACGCGAAATCCGTGAGATGTGACGAAAGGCCGGCATTTTACGCAAAAACACCTCAGGGGCGAAGTGCCTCGCCAAAAGGGCTGTTCGCCACAGACCTCGCGGCGATTAACAACTGTGTTTACAGCGCGATTTGCTCTAAAGCCCCTACTCCCTCTGGGGAAACTCCTCCCTATACTGCGACATAAGGTCACGTACAAATTCAGACCTATAACTTACTTGGCCGTATTGGCCCGTAGGCGCTCCACTGGGGGGCGACGGTAAAACAAGAGGAGTGACTGGCATGATCCATCACGTAGTGGGGCTCTTCACCCACCCTGACCAAGAATGGAAAGAAATCCGTGGCGACCAGGAGGAAAGCATCAGCCACATGTACCTGACCCATACGCTGATCCTGGCGGCGATCCCCGCCGTGTCTGCCTTTATTGGCACCACACAGGTCGGCTGGGTCATCGGCAATCGGGCTCCCGTGATGCTGACCGTAGAAAGCGCGATATGGATGACGGTCATGTCCTACCTGGCGATGCTCGGTGGTGTCGCGGTAATGGGCGCATTCATCCACTGGATGGCCCGCACCTATGACGCCAACCCAAGCCTCGCCCGCTGCATTGCGTTTGCAACCTACACCGCTACACCGTTGTTCATCGGCGGCCTCGCCGCCTTGTACCCGCACTTGTGGCTGGGGATGATCGTCGGCACCGCCGCCATCTGCTACACGGTGTATTTGCTGTACGTGGGCTTGCCGACGTTCATGAACATTCCATCTGACGAGGGCTTCCTGTTTTCAAGCTCGGTGCTCGCCGTAGGCCTGGTGGTGCTGGTCGCCATCATGGCGTTCACTGTAATTGTCTGGGGACTCGGCGTGGGCCCGGTCTACACCAGTTAACCGCTCATCACTGAAAGTCAGAACTGCCGACAAAGGCCGCCGCAAGGCGGCCTTTTCATTCTTCAGCAACGAGAACGCACACGACCATTCGGCAACTTGGCGATTCGCAAGGTCCGAGGGTTGCGGCATACTCGAGTGCTCTGGAGATCCATCAAGCATGCCCGAGCAACTCAATACCCGCGTCGAAGACTGTTTCCAACTAGCCGAATCCTTTTTCAAACGACCTTTCAAGCGCCCCGTGGTGAGCCTCAAGCTGCGCGGGCAAAAAGCCGGTGTCGCGCATTTGCACGAGAACCTACTGCGCTTCAACCCGCAGCTGTACCGGGAAAACACCGAAGATTTCCTCAAGCAGACCGTGGCCCATGAAGTCGCGCACCTGATTGCCCACCAGCTGTTCGGCGACCGCATCCAGCCCCATGGCGAAGAGTGGCAATTGATCATGCGCGGTGTGTACGAACTGCCGCCCAACCGCTGCCACACCTATGACGTCAAACGCCGCAGCGTGACCCGCTACATCTACAAGTGCCCGTGCGCCGACAGCGACTTCCCGTTCTCGGCGCAGCGCCACAGCCTGGTTCGGCAAGGTCGGCGGTATTTGTGCCGACGGTGTCGCAATACCCTGGTGTTCAGTGGGGAGATGCGGGTCGAGTAGTTGGATTTTCGGTGTTTGTGACGCCGCTATCGCGAGCAGGCTCGCGATGGCGGCCTGACAGGCACTAGAGAATCACCTTGGATCGCCGCAACTCTTCAATCCTCTGCGCACTGAACCCCAACTCCCCCAACACCTGATCCGTATGTTGCCCCAACGCCGCGCCAACATGCCGGGGCTCAGGCAACCCTTGCGAAAACTTCAGCGGACAAGCCATCTGCGCCTGGGACGAGCCATCGCCACGGGGCACTTCGGTCACCAACTCCCGCGCCTGCAACTGCGGATGACGCAGCGCTTCTCCCAGGCTCAACACCGGTTCGACACAAGCATCCAGTTCGGCGAACAGCGCGCGCAAATCGGCAAAGTCATGCTTTTCGAATTCAACCTTCAGCGCGTCTTTAAGCTGTTTCTGATGCGCCGCTTGCGGTGACAGGCCGAGACCGGCCAAATCCTCCAGCCCCAACGCCGTACACAACTGCTTCATGAACGCCGGTTCCAGGCTGCCCACCGACAGCCAGCGCCCATCCCGTGAGCGGTAATAGTCATAGAAGCTACCGCCGTTGAGCACCTGGTTTTCCGGACCCGGCTCGACGCCACAGGCCAGATACCCGGCACCCGCCATCGCATTCAGGCTGAACGCGCAGTCGGTCATGCTGACATCCAGGTGCTGGCCCTGACCGGTTTGCTGCCGGGCAATGACCGCCGCCAGCAAGCCAATCACCCCGTGCAGCGAGCCACCGGCGACATCCGCCACCTGCATGCCCAATGGCAGCGGCCCACTGTTGGTTCGGCCGGTGTAACTCGCGAGCCCGGACAGGGCCAGGTAGTTGATGTCATGGCCGGCGCGGTCCTTGTAGGGGCCCGTCTGACCGTAGCCGCTGATCGACACATAAATCAGTTTCGGATTGATCGCCTTCAGGGCTTCGTAACCCAGGCCAAGACGCTCCATGACACCTGGACGGAACTGCTCGAGCACGATGTCGTAGTCCTGCAGCAACGACCTGATCACCTCCAGCGCCTCAGGCTGCTTGAGATCCAGAGCGAGGCTGCGCTTGTTGCGATTGAGGTAGGCATGACTGGCTGACACGCCTTGATCGTGGGGTGGCAACACCCGCAGCAGATCCATGCGCGTCGGTGATTCGATGCGCAGTACTTCGGCGCCCATGTCCGCCAGCAGCAACGAGGCGAACGGCCCCGGCAGCAGTGTCGAGAAATCCAGAACCTTGAGTGATGCCAGTGGACCGAGCATGAGCGTTCTCCCTTGACGATGCCCACAGACTAGGCAGCCGAACGCTTTGCAGCAATCACCTTATGCGCCACGTGCAATGACCGTTACGCTCAATCGTCGGGCATGAAAAAACCCGCCGAAGCGGGTTTTTCATCAGGACAAGGCTTACTTGGCGTTAGCCGGGGCTACCTCTTCGACGTGGCCCAAAACATCGTCTTTAGGCTCGTCGGCAATACCGCGACCGCCCGAGGCCAGCTCGGCTTGCAGCACGTCGGTGTCCAGTTCCTTGACCCACTTGGCCACAACGATGGTGGCCACGGCGTTGCCGACCAGGTTGGTCAGGGCACGGGCTTCGGACATGAAGCGGTCGATACCGAGGATCAGCGCCAGGCCGGCAACCGGCAGGTGGCCCACGGCGGACAGGGTGGCAGCCAGTACGATGAAACCGCTACCGGTTACGCCCGCAGCGCCCTTGGACGACAGCAGCAACACCACCAGCAGGGTGATCTGGTGCGTGATGTCCATGTGCGTATCGGTTGCCTGGGCAATGAACACCGCGGCCATGGTCAGGTAGATGGCGGTACCGTCGAGGTTGAACGAGTAGCCGGTCGGGATCACCAGACCCACGACAGATTTCTGCGCGCCCAGACGCTCCATCTTGATCAGCATGCGTGGCAGCACCGATTCCGAAGAAGAAGTACCCAGCACGATCAGCAGTTCTTCACGGATGTAGCGGATCATTTTCAGCACGCTGAAGCCGTGCAGGCGGGCGATGGAGCCCAGCACGACCAGGATGAACAGCAGGCAAGTGATGTAGAAGCAGGCCATCAGTTGACCCAGTTGCACCAGCGAGCCGACACCGTAGGCACCGATGGTGAAGGCCATGGCACCGAAGGCACCGATTGGCGCGAGCTTCATGATCATGTTGATGATGTTGAACATCACGTGGGCGAAGCGATCGATGAAGTCCAGCAGCGGCTTGCCGTAGGCACCCAGGCGATGCAAGGCGAAACCGAAAATCACCGAGAACATCAGCACTTGCAGGATGTCACCGGTGGCAAAGGCGCCGACGATGGTGGCCGGGATCACGTTCAGCAGGAAGCCGACGACGCTTTGGTCAGCACCGGCTGCAACATAAGCGGCAACCTTGGAGGCATCAAGGGTGGCGACGTCGATGTGCATGCCATTGCCCGGCTGCACGACGTTGACCACGACCAGACCCACCAGCAATGCGATGGTCGATACGATTTCAAAGTAAAGGAGTGCGTAACCGCCAGTCTTGCCGACTGCTTTCATGTCCTGCATGCCGGCGATACCGCTGACGACGGTGCAGAAGATGATCGGGGCGATGATCATTTTGATCAGTTTGATGAACCCGTCACCCAGTGGTTTAACGGCCACACCAAACTGTGGATAGAAGTGACCGAGTGCGATACCGATGATAATTGCAACGATCACCTGGAAATACAGGGATTTGTACAGTGGCTGACGAGTCGTCATTGCAAAGTTCCTCAAGGGTGCCCGGTGACAACATCCATCTGTTGCCCGCAACACCGCAATTGCGAACCCTCCTGCACTGGAGGGATTTGTTTTTTCGAGCTGCACAACGGCAGGCATCTGCTCGTTGTATCGCAAGGCCCGTGCCACCTTCCGCAAAATCCCTGCAAGCCTTTTGATATCCGGGGTTGCAGCGAATTCCCTGTCATCGAACGGTTACAAGCATGTGGCGGATTTCCGCCCTTCCACTAGAAGTCGTCCTGCTATTTGGCGGATATCCGCCCTGTTCATGCCCGCAGTGCGCAGCTACCATCCGTCGATCAACGGTCGGATCTGCTGCCATGCGCGAACGCACCATCGCCAGTCATTTCGCCCGCGCCGCCCTCGGTGGTGCGCGTCGGCACGGCTACGAGTATTCGGGCCTGCTACAGCAACTGGGAATCAGCCCCGAGTTGCTGGACGAGCCCCGGGCACGCATCGCTCCGGAGCAATTCACCCAACTGATCCAGGCGTTATGGCTGGCACTGGATGACGAGTACCTGGGGTTCGGGCAAGCCCCAAGCAGGCCGGGCAGCTTCGCGATGATGTGCCATGCCGTGATTCACTGCCGCAACCTGGATAAGGCACTCAATCGCGGCTTATTGTTTTATAGCCTATTCTCCGGGGCTCCGCGTTTGACCCTGAGCCGCGAAGATGAATGGGTTCGCCTGAGCCTGGACGACTCGCAGCTTTGGGACCCCGATCATTTCCTCAGCGAAAGCCTGCTGGTGATCTGGCACCGTTTCGGCAGCTGGCTGATCGGCCAGCGCATTCGCCTGGAACAGGCCACGTTCAGCTACCCGCGGCCCGAACACGGCGCCGAGTACGACCTGCTGTTTTCCTGTCCGCTCGAGTTTTCCAGCCCCCAGAGCAGCCTGCTGTTTCACAGCCGCTACCTGGCGATGCCGCTGTTGCAGGATGAACGCACCCTCAAGCATTTCCTCGAGCGCTCCCCCGCCGACCTGCTCTCGCGCCCGGATGATGGCGACAGTTTGAGCAGCCGCCTGCGGCGCTTGCTCAGTCGCGACAGCTCACGCTGGCCCGACCTGGAAGCCGTGGCCGCCCACCTGCACATCAGCCCGCAGACCTTGCGCCGGCATTTGCGGGAAGAGGGCTCGAGCTTTCAGGAACTGAAGGACCAGTTGCGCCGGGACATCGCGATTTATCACCTGAGCCGCGCTGACCTGTCATTGCAACAGATCGCCGAGCAACTGGGGTTTTCCGAGCCGTCGGCGTTTCACCGGGCGTTCAAGAAGTGGACGGGGCTGACGCCGGGGGCTTATCGGGCGCAGGAGAGCTGAGTTTCAGCACCCGCGTTGCGCAGTGATCACTGGCGTCCTTGCGAACACACCCGGAAATACCCCGCCCAGGTTTTGCGAACGCTTACCCTAAAGGCGGGATGATCAGTGACAAGCCAGGATAAATTCTATCTGGATGATCCAGCACCGACCTGTTCGCATTAAAGATCAGTAGGTACCTGGCAGCATCACCATAAAACTCTCTGGCAATTTTGGACAATGTATCGCCCCTGACAACCACATACATGTTCAACTGGCTGACCGGCGGAATCGCCAGTGTGGCCGGTGATTCGAAATCCACATCGCCCAGCAGTTTTATTTGTCCGATGAACCGGCCAAGATTATTGGCCGTGGTCGCGTGTATGTCATGCATCAGCACAATGGAGTTCTTTCTGTTCCTTATTTGCTCAACACCATGGGATACCCAGCCCCCCGGTTGGTAGTTGCTGTTCCAGTCCAGGGTATCCACGCTCCAGAGAACCTGCCGGTACCCCAACTCGGCGACAGTGCGATCGACCAGCGCATCGTGAGCGCCATAAGGCGGCCTCATGATCAGGTCCGGCTGCTGGTAGGGAGCCAGTGCCTGCTCCGTCATTTTGATTTGATCGATGATGGTGTCCTTGTCCTGGCCGACCAGTCTCAGATGATCGTAAGTGTGATTGCCGATCCGGTGCCCTTCGCCCAGGATGCGCTTGATACGCTCGCCTTGCCTGGCAACCAGATTGCCAACAATAAAAAACGTTGCATTGATATCAAACAGCGCCAGTGTTTCGAGCACGGTTTCGGTCTGGGTTTGCCGAGGACCATCGTCAAACGTCAGCCAAACTTTCTTCCTTTCCATTTTTATCTCCTTTGGTGGCTTGTAACGCTTCAGCCCCTATCCACTCATGCACCAACACAGGCTCTGCGTGTGCATGTCGTCTTTAAGGCGAGGCTTATTACCTGCCACCAAACGGCTGAACGCCAACAAAACATTGTTGCCGGTCGTTTAACGCTTGATACCTATAGCGGCCGGAAAAGACCACTATCAGAAACCCGTTCAAACCGCCGGAAAATGAATCCGGAACGCCGCTCCGCCCATCGGTGAATCGCCCAAGGTCAGCTTGGCGCTGTAGCTCTCGATGATGTCCTTGACCACCGCCAGGCCAATGCCCTGCCCCGGATGCTGGCGGTCCAGGCGCTCTCCGCGCTCGAGAATCCGTGAGCGCTGATCCTGTGGTACGCCGGGGCCGTCGTCCTCGACACACAACTCGGTGCCGCTGAGGGTTTCACGCACACTGATGCGTATTTCGCCCAGGCACAGGCGATAGGCGTTTTCCAGCAGGTTGCCCATCATCTCCAACAGAGCGCCCTGCTCGATCGGTACGTAGCACGGGTCGGGCAAATCGAACGCGACGTGCACGTGCTTGTCGCGATAGACCTTGTCCAGCGTGTCGCACAGGCTTTTCAGCACCGGCCGCAAGTGCACCTGATGACGTACCAATCCGCTTTTGCGCAGGCTGGCGCGCTGCAGCTGGTAGCTGATCTGTTGGCTCATGCGTTCGATCTGGGTTTGCAGCACCCAGGCCTGATCGCGATCCTCTGGACGCTGGGCCATGTCCTCACTAACGCCTTGCAACACCGCCAGTGGCGTTTTCAGACTATGGGCCAGGTCGTCGAGGGAATCACGATAGCGACTGCGCTGCTCACGCTCACTGTGCAGCAATCGGTTGAGGGAACCGGTCAGGCGCAGCAATTCCCGGGGATGTTCCTCACTGAGGCTTTCGCGGGTGCCACCTTCGATCTGGTCCAGTTCCTGGCTCAAGCGCCGCAATGCCTGCAAGCCCCAGGTCAGACCGATCCACAGCAACGCCAGCAGCACCAGCAGTGCCGCGCCAAAACCCAGATAGAGATTTTCCCGCAGACCTTCGAGAGTCAGCTCGTACTCGCGAACCGGTTGCAGCGCCACGATGCTGAAGGCCGCACTTTTGCCGCCGAGCAACTTGACCTCGACGTCGTAGACGAAGAACTCCTGGCCATTGGCTTCGCGGATCCGCGCAAACTCGCTGCCACGTCCGTCGTAGCGCGGCTTGTAATTGATGCGTTCTTCCTGGGTCGCCTTCGAACGCCAGACCAGATGCCCTTCACGGTCATAGATGTAGCCTAGCAATCGGCTGTCGGTGAGGTTGAAGCGCTCGTCGGGCAATTGCGCCGGCATCTGCAGGCTGTTGTTCTCCACCCGGGCGGCCGAGATCAGCGTAGTCACGTCGGATGCCAGGCGCTGCTCGATGGAGTCCTGCAGCGCCAGGCTGAAGGCACCCTGCATCGCCGGCAGCAACGCCAACATGAACAACACTGCCAACAGTGTGGCGGCGAGCATCAAGCGAATGCGCAGCGAACGGATCAAGTGCAACGCTCATTGAACAGGTAGCCCAGGCCGCGCACGGTGTCGATCGGCTTGAACCCGCCCGGTCCCTCCAGTTTGCGGCGCAGACGGCCGACCAGCACCTCGATCACATTCGGATCACGCTCGTCGTCATCCGGGTAGAGCTGTTCCATCAAGCGGTCCTTGGGTACCACTTGCTGATGGTGACGCATCAGGTATTCGAGAATACGGTACTCATACGCGGTCAGTGCCAGCGGCTGTTCGTCGAGAGACGCCTGCTTGCGATTCAGGTCCAGCAGCAATGGACCGGCAACGATGGTCGACTGGGTGAAACCACTGGAACGGCGCAGCAAGGCATTCAGGCGGGCCTCCAGCTCTTCGAACTGGAATGGCTTGACCAGGTAATCGTCGGCACCGGCGGCCAGGCCTTCGACCTTGTCCTGCCAGTTGCCGCGCGCAGTGAGGATCAGGATCGGGAAGCTCTTGCCACTTGAACGCAACTGGCGGATCAGGTCGAGCCCGCTCATGCCCGGCAGACCAAGGTCGATCACCGCCAGGTCAAAGTTGAACTGTGCGGTCTGATACAGCGCCTCCTCGGCGTTGGCCACGGACTCGACCACGTGGCCGCTCTCCGTCAGGCGGGTTTGCAGGTGATGACGCAGCAGCGCTTCATCTTCGACGACCAGCAGTTTCATAACGCTCTCCCGGGCAAATCAACATCTCCAGAGGCACAACGTCGCACCTCAATAGCTAACATGGCAACGCCGGATCAGTCACTCGGGCTGATCCGGCGCAGGCCGTTCACGAAACGCTTGTCAGAAAGCGTAGTTGGCGGACAGGTAAGTCTGGGCGCTGCTGGTCAGGTCCAGTGACCCCTGCTTGCTGCCGCCGCGCTCACTCATCTCGGTGCTGGCGTTGCTGCGCAGGTAACGGTAACCCAGTTCAACCGAGGTGTTCTGCGAAACCTGTTGCAGCACCCCCACCTGGCCACCGATGGCGTAGCCGATATCGCTGTCGCGGCTGAAGCCTGGCGACTCCTGAGTCATTTTGGTCAGGCCGGCCGTGGCGCCACCAAACAGCCTGGTGCTGCCGCCCACCGGGTAAAACAGATCGTAGCTGCCCAGGAGGTTTTCCTGACGCAGTTTAATGCCGTTGTGCGAGCCCGACACATTGTCGTAAGTGGCGTAGTAGCGGCCCTTGGTGTTTTGCTGGCCCAGACGAACACCCCAGGTGGTGTCCTTGCCGATCACGCCATCGGCGTTCGGGTGATTGAGGTTATCGTTCAAGGCGTGGGATTTTTTGACCTTGTCGCTGGTCTGTCCAAGAGTAAGGCTGGCGAAGTTGTCGTCGGACGCGAAAGCCGCGGTGCTTGCGCCCAGAACCGCGAATGCCAGAAGCAGTTTTTTGAATCCAGTCATTGGGGAGTTTCCTCATGTGCCGTTTGTTTTTTGGGTACGGGGCAAGGTTACGCACCGCGCCCTGAACTCCCCCTGAACACACTCTGAACCTGGGCTGAACCGGCCCGTCCCGAATCATTCGACACGTTTCAACAGGAGTTCCGACCATGCGCATGTTCCTCGCCGTCCTCCTGCTGGCCTTGAGCGGGCTCAGCCAGGCCGCCATCCAGACCCGGGAAATCCCCTACCAAAGTGCCGATGGCACGAAAATGATCGGCTATTACGCTTATGACGATGCCATCAAAGGCCCGCGCCCCGGGGTCCTGGTGGTACATGAGTTCTGGGGCCTGAACGACTACGCCAAGCGTCGCGCCCGGGATCTCGCCGGCCTGGGCTACAGCGCCCTGGCCATTGACATGTATGGCGATGGCAAAAATACCGAGCACCCCAAGGACGCCATGGCCTTCATGCAAGCCGTGGCGAAAGACAGTGCCGTGTCGAGCGCGAGGTTTCAGGCCGGGCTCGACCTGCTGAAAAAACAACCACAGACCGACCCGCATAAAATTGCCGCCATCGGCTACTGCTTTGGCGGCGCCGTGGTGCTCAATGCCGCAAGACAGGGCGTGCCATTGGCAAGTGTGGTGAGTTCCCACGGAGCGCTGGCGACCAATACGCCGGCGACGCCAGGCAGCGTCAAGGCGAAGATCCTTGTGGAACACGGGGCGCTGGACAGCATCGTCACCCCGGAAAACATCACGGCGTTCAAGAGTGAGATGGACAAGGCCGGCGACGACTACCAATTCGTCAGCCTCGACGGCGCCAGGCACGGCTTCACCAACCCGGATGCCGATCGACTGGGCCATGGCGACCATGGCGGACCGGACATTGGCTACAACTAGGCCGCGGATGAAAAATCCTGGGCGGACATGCAGGCGTTTTTCAAGAAGATCTTCAGCTGACACTCAACTATTGAGGAAAAGCACAGCTCCCTGTGGCGAGGGAGCTTGTCGGATCGCCGCACCGTCCCGCTCGGCTGCGAAGCAGTCGTAAATTCGGTAAACACCGTATGTCTGACAAATCTCGGTTGCAGGTTTTGGGGTGGCTCCGCCACCCAACGGGGTGGTGCGGCATTCCGACAAGCCCCCTCGCCACAGCAAGCTCCCTCGCCACAAAAGCCATCTGCCACTACCCAGCCTCAAGCCAACCCGGCAAAATGCCTGATATGAATTCAACCCCCGTCCTGCCCGTCTGCTGCACGCCCCTCGATGACCATTGGCCGCTGCCGTTTGTGCTGCCCGATACGGTCCTGCTGAGTACTCACTTCGATAGCGCCCGACTGGCCAGCGATGACTTTCAGCGCAGCGCTGTCGAAGCGCCGGCGAGCATTCAGCGCTCTGTCGCCAAACGGCAGGCGGAGTTTCTCGCCGGGCGGGTGTGTGCCCGGGCCGCGCTACAGCGACTGGAAGGCTTGAGCTTCATTCCGGCCATCGGTGAAGACCGGGCACCGGTCTGGCCTGCTCATATCGCAGGCTCGATCACCCACAGCACTGGCCGGGCCGCGGCGATCGTGGCGAACAAAAGTCATTGGCGCGGCCTGGGCATGGACCTGGAAAACCTGCTCAATGCCGAACGGGCCGAACGCCTGGCCGGGGAAATCCTCAATCCGCCGGAGCTACAGCGCATGGCGGCCGGTGATCACGATCAAAGGGCGTTGCTGGTCACCCTGACTTTCTCGGTCAAGGAAAGCCTGTTCAAGGCGCTCTATCCGATCGTTCAGCAACGCTTTTATTTCGAACATGCCGAAGTGCTGGAGTGGAGTGAGTCGGGTGAGGTGCGGTTGCGATTGCTCACTGATCTGTCCAGCGAATGGCGCAATGGCACCGAGCTGGATGCGCAGTTCGGGGTCAAGGATGGGCAGTTGTTGAGTCTGGTCAGCATCAAGGCCTGAAGTCTTTGGCGCCTGTCAGGCCTGCTCGCGATGGGGCCATATCAGACAACACGAGAGCTCAACGCTTCTCCTGATTGCGCGGCCAGCTCAGGCTGAAGCACGCCCCGCCCAGGCTCTTGCTCTTGCCGATCAACGCGCGCCCGTCATGCCAATGGATGATGCGTCGCACAATGGACAGGCCTAACCCATGGCCTCCAGACGCGCGGGTACGGCTGTCGTCGAGACGCAGGAACGGCGTAAAGATCTTCTCCCACGCTGACTCCGGCACCCCCGGCCCGTCATCTTCGATATCCACCCGGCATCGCTGCTGCCCCACCTGATAGCTGATGGTCACACGTGATTGCGCATGGCGCATGGCATTGCTCACCAGGTTCTGGATCGCCCGGTGCAGGTAGCGCGGCTCGGCCTCGACCCAGGCGTCGTCGTTATCGGCAGCCGACAGACACAAGCCCCGTTGCACCGTGACATCGGCACGCAACGGCGCCAGCTCTTCGATCACCTGATCGACCAAGGCATCCAGATCGATCCGCTGAAAGTTCAGCGCCGGCGAGCCCTGCTCCAACCGCGCGTAGGTCAGCATCTCGTCCACCAGCCGGTCGAGGTCCTCGATGTCGTGGTCCATGCCCTGGCAGTATTTTTCCAGGGCTTGCGGCGTGGTGGCCGAACCGATCATCTCCAGGCCAAAGCGCAGGCGTGCCACCGGCGTGCGCAATTCGTGAGACACCGCGCGCACCAATTCGCGCTGGATCGCCAGCAACTGCTGCAAGTGTTCAGCCATACCGTTGAACGCCGAGGCCAGCCGCCCCACCGAGTCCGCGCCGCGCGCCGGCACGCGGGTTTCCAGGCTGCCCTTGGCAATGCGCGTGGCGGCGGCCTCCAGGCCACGCAAGCGTCGCTCGAGCTGACGCACCAGCAGATAGACGATCAAACCGATCAGTGTCAGGCCCAGCGCGGCGATCAGCACCAGCCATTCTGGTGGATAAGGATTCATCTGATACAACGGGCCGATTTCCAGGACCCACGGCGTACCGACCATGCCGGCAAATACCCGGATCGAATCGCCCCCCTTGCCCAGCGCCATCACCGTGTCACCCTCGGACACCCGGCGGCTCTGGTCTTCGTCCATGTCCGCCTCGTCAACCGTGACCAGGCGCAGGTCGAAGCCGAAGCCCTTGCTTTCCTTCAATTGCGCCAGGCGCAAGGGCTGGTCGGCGACCGGGGTGCGCACCAGTTCATCGGTCAACAGGTAGATGGTCGCCCGGGCCAGTTGCTCGCTGATCTGCTGCACTTCCCCGGTGAGCATCAACTGTTCCTTGTCGCTGACCAGCTTGTAGACCTTCGCCGCGTGCGGCCCGGTCTGTTCCACCAATGCCTGACCGCGCAACACACGGGTGCGCTGGGTCAGGTCGAGGTCGGTCTCGGCAAAGGTTTTCAGCGCCAGCGGAATCCCCAGCAGCCGCTCCCACACCAGCAAGGCCCGGTGGCGCTCAGTCTGGTTCATCGGTTGCAGGTTGTCGGCCATCAGCGAGAACGTGCCGTGGGCCAGGCGCTCGCGGTATTGCTCGCTGCGCACCTCATTGAGCAGGTGCAACGCCAGCACACCGAGCACCGCCACCAGGATCAGCGCGGCGCACATGCCGCCATAGATACGCAGGAAGATCGAGTTCACAGGGACTGGTCTACGCAAGCCTCGGGAACGAACAGATAGCCTTTGCTGCGCACGGTCTTGATCAGCCGTGGATGCTCCGGGTCATCGCCGATCTTCGGGCGGATGCGCGAGATGCGCACATCGATGGAGCGGTCCTGACCGTCATAGCCAATACCCCGCAGCGCGGTGAAGATCTCCTCCCGGGAGAGGATGCGCCCGGCATTGGCCACCAATAGCCAGAGCAGGTCGAATTCGGCGCTGGTCAGCTCGATGCCGTTGCCCTGCAACCAGGCTTCGCGCAAGGCGTTGTCGACGATCAGCGGGCCGAACTGCAGGCGCCGCTGTTTTTCCGGGGGGACTTCGGGTGTTTCACTGCGACGCAGCAGCGCCTGGATGCGCGCCAGCAGCAGACGCGGGCGTACCGGTTTGCAAACGTAGTCGTCAGCACCCAGGTCCAGGCCGAGAATCTGGTCAGTATCATCGGTGCGGGCGGTGAGCATCAGGATCGGGCCGTCATATCGGGCGCGGACCTTGCGGCAAATGCTCAGGCCATCTTCACCGGGGAGCATCAGGTCGAGGATCACCAGGTCCGGTTGTTCCTTGATGATGCGATTCGCAGCGAGCGCACCATCCCCTTCGATCGATACACGCAGGCCATTGGCTTCCAGGTAATCGCGGGTCAGTTCGGCCAGTCGCTGGTCGTCCTCCACAATCAATACCTGCCAGGCTTCTTGCTCCACGGGTGACCTCTGCTTGCCAAAAACACCAATAAGGAAGGATCCACCCGTCTTTTTGTAATGATTCGGGGGGATAAAAATGTATACACGCTGGGCCGATTGTATAAACGTCGCCCGTCGAGAACACAAGCGGGTAAATGCGTTCGGACAACAGGGTTTTTTGTGATAGGGTTCGCGCCCTTAAAAATCCGCCCGGCCGTTTTCGATCGTTGAAAATCGCTGAAAAAAGGTCCGGTCCAGCAAGGTCGCGGCCTACACGCCGGTTCCCTCTTTCACACACAATTTACGCACAGGTTTATCCACAGGCAGTACGTTGCAATCGCCCCCCAAAACGCATTATCTTGTAGCCCGGCGCTAAAAAAACCCTAGATGTAGGGTTTTGCGCAAAAAAACCAAACACAAACCAGACACCAATTTCAAGCGCTTTTATTGCCTCTGTCCGGTTGAACCATACGTATTTTTGAAAGACCAAACCGCGCGTGCGGATGGCTACTGTGTTTCGGCCCCGAGTGGTGAAAACGGTACGGGTGTTGCAGTCCCAACTGTCACCTGCAAAGGACCAAGGTTTCAGGCCCAAGGCGTGAGACCAAAGACTTCGGCATGGAAGCGGCGCTCGATAAAGCCCCCTTCCTACTGTCCCGAAGTTGTTATGCCCGGCGCTCGCCGGTTGTAGTGCTTCAGGACGGAACGGTGGGCACCGTGATGGTGCCCAAACAAACATAGAGAATGTGGAGACACTCCCCCATGCAAACCGACACAACTCGCGAGAACCCGCAGGGCACCTTGCCGCAGGCCGCTGATTCGAATTCGGATCTGTCCGCCACCGCGCCTGGCCAACTGCGCGTGATCAAGCGTAACGGCACTGTCGTTCCCTACACCGATGACAAAATCACCGTCGCCATCACCAAAGCGTTCCTCGCAGTTGAAGGCGGCACCGCTGCTGCCTCGTCGCGAATCCACGACACCGTTGCCCGCCTGACCGAACAGGTCACCGCGACCTTCAAGCGTCGCATGCCATCGGGCGGCACCATCCACATCGAAGAAATCCAGGACCAGGTCGAACTGGCCCTGATGCGTGCCGGCGAGCAGAAAGTGGCTCGCGACTACGTGATCTACCGTGACGGTCGTTCGAAAGAACGCGCTGCCCACGCACCGGCCGAGGAAGCGGTCAACGCTCACCCGTCGATCCGCATCACCCGTGCCGATGGCAGCCTGGCGCCGCTGGACATGGGCCGCCTGAACACCATCGTCACCGAAGCGTGCGAAGGCCTGGAAGAAGTCGACGGCGACCTGATCCAGCGCGAAACCCTGAAGAACCTGTACGACGGCGTGGCCCTGAACGACGTCAACACCGCCCTGGTGATGACCGCCCGTACCCTGGTTGAACGCGAGCCGAACTACTCGTTCGTGACCGCACGCCTGCTGATGGACACCCTGCGCGGCGAAGGCCTGGGCTTCCTCGGTGTGGCCGAGAGCGCCACTCACCACGAAATGGCCGACCTGTACGCCAAGGCACTGCCGGCCTACATCGCCAAAGGTATCGAGTTCGAACTGCTGAACCCTGTGCTGGCCACCTTCGACCTGGAAAAACTGGGCAAGGCGATCAACCACGAGCGCGACCAGCAATTCACCTACCTGGGCCTGCAAACCCTGTACGACCGTTACTTCATCCACAAGGATGGCGTGCGTTTCGAACTGCCGCAGATCTTCTTCATGCGCGTGGCCATGGGCCTGGCGATCGAAGAGAAGCACAAAGAAGACCGCGCGATCGAGTTCTACAACCTGCTGTCGTCCTTCGACTACATGGCTTCGACCCCGACCCTGTTCAACGCCGGTACCCTGCGTCCACAGCTGTCGAGCTGCTACCTGACCACCGTGCCGGATGACCTGTCGGGCATCTACCACGCGATCCACGACAACGCCATGCTGTCGAAATTCGCTGGTGGCCTGGGCAACGACTGGACGCCGGTTCGTGCGCTGGGTTCGTACATCAAGGGCACCAACGGCAAATCTCAGGGCGTCGTGCCGTTCCTGAAAGTAGTGAACGACACCGCTGTAGCCGTTAACCAGGGTGGCAAGCGCAAAGGCGCTGTGTGTGCCTACCTGGAAACCTGGCACATGGACATCGAAGAGTTCATCGAACTGCGCAAGAACACCGGTGATGACCGTCGTCGTACCCACGACATGAACACCGCCAACTGGATCCCTGACCTGTTCATGAAGCGCGTCTTCGATGACGGCAAGTGGACCCTGTTCTCGCCGTCCGAAGTACCGGACCTGCACGACCTGACCGGCAAGGCCTTCGAAGAGCGCTACGAGTACTACGAAGCCCTGACCGAGTACCCGGGCAAGGTCAAGCTGTTCAAGACCATCCAGGCCAAAGACCTGTGGCGCAAGATGCTGTCCATGCTGTTCGAAACCGGCCACCCATGGTTGACCTTCAAGGACCCGTGCAACCTGCGCAGCCCGCAGCAGCACGTGGGCGTGGTCCACAGTTCGAACCTGTGCACCGAGATCACCTTGAACACCAACAAGGACGAGATCGCCGTTTGCAACCTGGGCTCGATCAACCTGCCGAACCACATCGTCGACGGCAAGCTGGACACCGCCAAGCTGCAACGCACCGTGAACACCGCCGTGCGCATGCTCGATAACGTGATCGACATCAACTACTACTCGGTGCCGCAAGCGAAGAACTCCAACTTCAAGCACCGTCCGGTCGGCCTGGGCATCATGGGCTTCCAGGACTCGCTGTACCTGCAGCATATCCCTTACGGTTCCGACGCTGCCGTCGAGTTCGCCGACAAGTCGATGGAAGCGGTCAGCTACTACGCGATCCAGGCTTCCTGCGACCTGGCCGACGAGCGCGGCGCCTACGAGACCTTCCAGGGTTCGCTGTGGTCCAAAGGCATCCTGCCGCTGGATTCGCAACAGATCCTGATCGAGTCCCGTGGCCAGAAGTACATCGATGTCGACCTGAACGAATCCCTGGACTGGGCACCGGTTCGCGCCCGTGTACAGAAAGGCATCCGTAACTCGAACATCATGGCCATCGCACCGACCGCGACCATCGCCAACATCACCGGCGTCTCGCAGTCGATCGAACCGACCTACCAGAACCTGTATGTGAAATCGAACCTGTCGGGCGAATTCACCGTGATCAACCCGTACCTGGTTCGCGACCTGAAGGCTCGCGGTCTGTGGGACTCGGTCATGATCAACGACCTGAAGTACTACGACGGTTCGGTGCAGCAGATCGAGCGCATCCCGCAAGAACTCAAAGAGCTCTATGCGACCGCCTTCGAAGTTGACACCAAGTGGATCGTCGACGCGGCAAGCCGTCGTCAGAAGTGGATCGACCAGGCTCAGTCGCTGAACCTGTACATCGCCGGCGCTTCGGGCAAGAAGCTGGACGTGACCTACCGCATGGCCTGGTACCGTGGCCTGAAAACCACTTACTACCTCCGTGCCCTGGCTGCGACCAGCACCGAGAAGTCGACCATCAACACCGGCAAGCTGAACGCTGTTTCCAGCGGCGGCAACCACGGTGACGACTCGGTCCTGGCAGCGCCTGCCGGTCCTGCTCCAGTTCCGAAGGCTTGCGCCATCGACGAGCCGGATTGCGAAGCTTGCCAGTAAGCTGAGCTGACTCAGGCGTTGCGAGACGCCTGAACGAAAAACCCCCGACAGACTTCTGGTTTGCCGGGGGTTTTTCTTTTGTTTTTCTGTCACGTATAAAAATGGTTCTTCACGGATTACCGGGAAAGACGCTCTTGATCTTCATGAAAAAGAATTCGCTGTCCCGGTAACCGTACGCCATCCGTTTGATGACCTTTATTCGATTGTTGATGCCTTCCAACTGGCCCGTATGCATCGGCCAGCGAACACGGCTGACGATGCCCCGCCAGTAACCCTTCAGTCGTTTGGCAAACTGGATCAGAGGCGGTATGTCGCTTTCATGCGCAAGGCGCAGCCATTGCTGCCAGGCTGATCGCCAGCCCCAGGCGGTGCTCGGTGCCCAAAGCGTTTTGAGTTCAGCCTTCATCAAATAGACCGTCATCAACGCTTGGTTGGCCGCCAGCAGATCCTCCAAACGGACCTGTTGCTCCGGCGTTTTCAGGTTCTGCGGGTTGCGCAGCAACAGCCATCGCGCCTGCTTGATGACCTTTCGGGCAGGCTTGTCATGACGTAGCCGATTCGCTTCGTCGACGCGGACTCGATCAATCACCTCTCGGCCATATTTGGCCACCACATGGAAGAGGTCGTAGACCACGCGCGCTTTTGGGCAGTGCTGACGAACCTCCAGGTCAAAGGCGGTGTTCATGTCCATCGCCACCGCTTCGATGCGAGCGCAACCCTCTGGCCCCAGCTCCTCGAAGAATGGCCTGATCGCCGCACGGCTGCGACCTTCGCCAATCCACAGCACTCGCCGGGTATCGGCGTCCAGCACGACGCTGGCGTAACGATGACCTTTGAACAGCGCGAATTCATCCATTACCAAGCGCCGTGGCTGCGCCTTTGGCAAAACACTCAACGCCGCTTGCAAGGCTCGACGCTCCAGCAACCGCACGCTGTCCCAATGCAGCCCGAACAGTTGAGCCACGTGTTTTGTGGGCAGGCGTTCGCAGGCTTGAATGACCGCCTCGGCCAGGCGGCGCGTCATGCGGGCATAGCGATCCAGCCAACTGACGGCTTCCATGCGTTTGCCACAGTCGCGACAACCGACACGTCGGAGCAACACGCTGAGGCGCACTGCTCGGCCGAGAATGGGCAAATCACGAATGACTCGCTGGCAGTACTCATGCGTGGTTGAACAAGGTTGTTGGCAGCCGCCACAGGAAGGAAACCGGGTGGCGTGGGGCGTCAGGTCGATCTGTAGAGCATCGCCATCGGGCTTGATGGTGACGACAGAAAATCCCTCCCAAAAAGGAAGGAAAGTATTAATATCGCGCATAAGAACGCCGGTTTGTTAGATGTGTTTGCTCGCACGAACATCATCAATCAAATCGGCGTTCTTGTTTCTGTGTTTCCCGGGATTCCGTGAAGAACCATAAAAAAGCCCCTTCCAGGAGAAGAGGCCTTTTTTACTTACTTAGTCGTACCGTACGACTTAACGGCAACCGCCATTATTGTAAGGACCGGAGAAGCGAATCCAGCCCGGCGCTTGCGGAACATTACTGCACATAAAGCGACCGGTCGAAGCCGATTGGTACTTCCACCAGGCGGCTGGTTTAGCCTGAACAGCAACAGCGCCAACCAGCAAACTTGCAGCCAAAGTAAGACCCAAACCCATACGCAGTGACATAACGACCTCCATTTCAAAAAGAACGTCCCCCCCTCAATCAGCAAGTTGGCACTTCGCACCCAATCACTCATTGAATTAGATACTTTAGCAAGAGCACTGCGATTCAGTACCCGTCAATTCATCAAAGACGAAAGCCGCCGCTATTAACTCGATCGACCATAGCCCTCCCCTCGTACGACAAGCCCTCAAACATGCGTAGACAGAGTACCAACTCAACACTTCGGCACTTGGCCGGCAACGTTGAAGTCAGGCATCAATACAAATGTCACACCCACATCAAAAGCTCTATCGACAAAAAGCCGAGCTATCATTTCACCCCTAATGAAAGAGCGCCCACCTTACGCCCCAACCCAACCAAAAACAACATCAATTGGCTAGCAACCATCCACTATCGATTAATTAAACAATAAAAAACAACACTTACACACAAACAAACCCCTACAACCTAAATTGCATAAAAACACCGGGCCATATCAATCAAACGAAACCAACTAAAACCAAACCCCGAACACAATCTTCCTTAATTGCAAAACCATCATCCCAATAACTTGACGTTAATACCGGAATAAAATTTAGTGGCCGAAGCCGCCCCCCAACGCGAGGTACAAGCCCATTTGCGCCTGCAATCGGTCAAAGCGGTTTTGCGCCAGAGTAATTTGCGCCGAGCGACGAGTCTCTTGCAGGTCGAGCCACTCCTTGATCCCCGTCTGCCCACTGCGGTAGCGAATCTCGGCCAACCCTTCAGCCTTGACCGCTGCCGCCAGGGCTTGCTCGCGCAGCGCTCCCTGATTCGCAAACTGTTCCCGCGCCGACAGGGCATCCTCGACTTCGAACAGCGCCACATAGACGCCTTGGCGGAAACCGATGATCGCGGCTTCATAGTCCACCTTCGATATACCGACAGTGTACTTGCGCACGTTCCACTGCAAAAAAGGCAGCGTCACGCCAACCCCCAACACGCCCGCAGGGTCACTCAGTAAATTGTGCAGCTCTCGACTACCTCCAGTGGTCAGACTGCTGGTAAGCGTAAAGCCGGGATAGAAACTTGCCCGCGTTGCATCATAGTTCGACAGTGCCTGGCGCAATCGCCATTCGGCCGCCTGCAGATCCGGACGACGATCAATCAAATGAGCCGGCAACCCCGCCGGCACGTTTGCCAATGTCGCCGCCGGCAATTGCTCAAGCTCGGAGAGCCGGTGTTCCGGCGCTCGATCAAACACAATCGCCAAGGCATTGCGCGCCGCTTCAAGCTGCTGCTGATAGTCGCTCAGTACGGCGCGTTGCGTGGCCAGCACCTGCTCGGCCTGGGCCTCTTCCAGGCGGGATGCCGCACCCGCCAGGCGCTGGGACTGCACTAACCGTAGAGTCTGCTCGGCGTAGCGGATACTCTCCCGGGCGCTGCTGAGCAGCTCGTTGAAAAGCCCGATGCGCCAGTACAGTCGGGCGGTAGTGCCGATCAGGCTCAAAGCACTGGCTCGCCGGTCATACTCGGTCGCCAGAGCTTCCCATTCAGCAGCATCACGCGTACTGGCCAGCCGTCCCCATAAGTCGACTTCGTAACTTATCGCCGTGTCAGTGGTGAACCGACGCGAACTCGAGTTGCCTGCGTGCAGTTTTTTGCTCCAGTCGGCCCCCAGACCAACGTTCACATCAGGGCTGATGCTGGTGCCGGTCAGTCCGGCCTGAAGCGTCGCACGGCGCACTCTGAGAGCGGCGACAGCAAGGTCGTTGTTACGCGCCAGCGCATCGTCGACAAGTGCATTCAGACGCGGGTCGGCAAACGTCTCCCACCAACGCTCACCCGCAGCCAGCGCTCGCCCATCCGAGGCGTCGCCAAACCAGTAGGCCGGCGTTTGCACCGCCGGTTGACGATATTCACTATGCAACAGAGAGCCGCAACCCGATAACCACAAAGGTAACAACAGCGCCGATGCCCATCTGGATTTCATGGACTTCATTCCCGGGCCAACGCATGGATAGGGTCTAGTCCCGCCGCATTGCGCGCTGGGATGTAGCCGAAGAGCACGCCCACCAAAAGCGAACATAGGCAGGCTGAAACCATCGCCAGCGCGGTGAATTCCATGACGATCATCTGCACAAAGTAGCCAAATACCTGACTGATCAATAACGACAGCAGCACGCCCAACAAACCACCCAACAGACACACGAGCACAGCTTCGATCAGAAACTGCTGCAGGATGTCAGCACGCCGTGCGCCGACGGCCACTCGAATGCCAATCTCCCGGGTTCGCTCGGTAACCGACACCAACATGATGTTCATCACGCCGATGCCACCCACCAGCAGAGAAATAAAGGCCACCGCGGAAATGAGCAATGTCAGGGTGTCCGTGGTTTTCTGCACGGCCTTGAGGATGCTGTCGCTGGGGTTGAAGAAAAAGTCCTGACGCCCATGGCGCGCCAGCAACAATGTTTGCAGGGCTTGCTCGGCGGCACCGCTGGCAATCTGATCCTTGAGCCGGACCTTGATCGAATTGAAATGACTCTGCCCCAGCAAACGCCCCATCACGGTCGTATAAGGCAAATAGACCTGAAGACTCGGCCCCGCAAATCCGTCATCGCGACTTTCCATGACCGCGACGACCGTGCACGGCATGCCGCCCACAAAGATCACTTTGCCCAGCGGTTGTTCCCATTCCTTGAACAGCCGTTGTCGAGTGTTGTGGTCGATCACCAGGGTCTGGCCGCGACGCGCGACATCACTGTCGCTGAACGCCACCCCCCTGGCCATGCCGATGCCCATCACCTGAAAGTAATCCTGACTGACGCCGTTGACCGACGCGTCGACGTGCTGGTTGCGATAACGAATCGTCCGACTACCGCTCACCATCGGTGAAACGCTGTCGACCCAGAACTGCGCCTGGATGACCCGTAGATCAACAGCCTGCAAGGTCCGGATAGAGGCGGCTTGCTCATCACCCCAGTCCTTGCCCGGATATACATCAATGGTGTTGGTGCCCATGGCGCTGATATCACGCAACACTCGAGTCTGCGCGCCCTGCCCCAGTGCGACCACCGAGACCACCGAAGCAATTCCGATGATGATCCCCAACATGGTCAGCAATGTGCGCATCCGATGGCTGCACAGGGAAAGCCAGGCCATCTTGAAGACCTCAATGAATCGGCGCCAATGCACCCCGCTCACATCGCGCACGACATGCTGCGCAGTGCTCGCGGGCTCGACAGCCCGCCCCGCAAAGGCTGTTTGGGCGTGGTTGACTTGATCGGCAACGATCTCGCCGTCACGGATTTCGATGATCCGGTCAGTGCACTTGGCCACTTGCGGATCGTGGGTCACGATAATCACCGTGTGACCGTTGCGATGCAGTTCCCGCAGAATCGCCATCACCTCCTCGCCACTGTGCGAGTCCAGCGAACCGGTTGGCTCGTCGGCCAGGATCACCGCACCGCCATTGATCAATGCGCGAGCGATGCTGACACGCTGTTGCTGACCACCGGAGAGCTGCCCCGGTCGATGCTGCAATCGCTGCCCCAGCCCGAGACGCTCAAGCAATGACCTGGCCCGTTGCTGGTGTTCGGCAAAAGGTTCGTCGGCATAGATGGCTGGAATCTGGACGTTGGCTTCGGCACTCAGGTGGGACAACAGATGAAAACGCTGGAAGATGAAACCGAAATGCTCACGGCGCAATGTCGCCAGGTCATCGCTGCTCATCTGCGCCATGTCGACGCCATTGATGCAGTAGCGTCCGGCGCAGGGACGATCCAGACAACCGAGGATATTCATCAGACTCGACTTGCCGGAGCCGGAAGGCCCGATGATCGCCACCATCTCTGCGGCTTCGATCACCAGGTTCACATCACGCAGAACATGAGTCCTGGCCTCATCGTCGGCGAACCAGCGTTGAACGCCTTCAAGTGACAGCAGTGGCAAGGTTCGTGAAGCCTCCTTCAGGGGCTCGACGTTCAAGCTGCCGACGTCGGTCACGCTGCTCATAGAGGCTCCAGCTCCTCACCGAGCACCACCTCGTCGTGTTCCTTGAGCCCGTCCAGCACTTGAACCATCAGGTCATTGCGCAATCCGGTCTTGACCAGCACGGTCTGCGGCTGGCCATCAACCAACCGACGCACCTCATAGCGGCCGTCGGCCACACGCTTGCCAAGTGCCGCCACCGACAGCGTCGTGGTCTTTTCAGCAGAGTTGAGCAACACGCTGACCTGCGCCGTCATCGACGTACGCAGCGAACGATCATCATTGGACACGTCGAACAATGCGTTGTAATACACCGCCGCATCGGCGCCCCCGGACGTCGCACCGCCAGCGCCTTGTGTCGAATCCTGGCGAGCAATGGATTCGGGCGCAGGCTCGACCGCGCGGATATGGCTTTCGAAACGCCGATCCGGGTCCCCCAGAATATTGAAGGACACTGCCTGACCGGCCTTGACTCGCACCACATCGGCTTCGGATATCCGCGCCTCGACCGTCATCCGGTCCAGCCGGGCGAGGATCAGCAACGTCGGCACACTTTGTGCGGAAACGACGGTCTGACCTTGCCTGGTCACTACGGCAATGACCTCGCCGTCCATCGGCGCGCTGATACGCGTATAGCCGAGGTTGACTTCGGCGATCCTGATTTCTATCTCTGCCTGGGAGATTTGTGCCGCCAGGGATGCCAATTCGGCACGGGCGCTTTGCAGTTGCGCCTCGGCCATTTCCAGATCGGCCCGCGATCCGGCCTCAGTGGCAACCAGGCTTTGCTTGCGACGAAAATCGAGTTCGTACTGACGAATCATCGCCCGTCGGGCTTTGTGTTGCGCCCGGACACTGAGCAATGCGGCCCGCGACTTGAGCAACTCATTCTGTGGCAACAGCGGGTCGATTTCGGCCAACAGCTGCCCTTGGCGCACGGTATCGCCCAACCCGGCCTTCAGGCTCTTGAGTTGACCATTGACCTGAGCGCCGACGCTGACTTGCTCAAAGGGCTTGACCACGCCGCTGGCCAATACGGTTTCTTCAAGGTTTTCGACGGTCACCGTGGTGGTCAGGTACTTCTTTGGAGAAGATCCCCAGCCCTGATGCCAGGCAAGCCCGACCAGCAAGGCAAAAAAGGACAGCGTCCCGAAGACGATTCGAGAGCGAGAAAGAAAAGCCATGAAGTATTCGTTGCATCCCTGTCAGTGGTTGGGCGAACCGCTCATTGGCGCCCAGGTCTTGCGTGACGATGCGTGCGAAAACGCCCACGCAAACACCAATGCCGGGCACGGAGGGCCACGGCGCGTGCATTAAACAAGAAAGCCCCTAAAAGAGGAGCTTTCCGTTACAGCTTTTTACAAAGCATCGGTATCAGGTCATCTGAATGATGGTCTGCATGATGGTGCTCTGGGTCGAAATGGTCTTGGCGTTCGCCTGATAGTTGCTCTGGCCCTTGATCAGGTCCACCAGTTCGTTGGTCAGGTTGACGTTGGACTCTTCCAGGGAGTTGGACTGGATGGAACCCAGGGTGCCGGTTTCCGGCGCGTCATAACCCGGGATACCCGATGCGAAGGTTTCCTTCCAACTGGTCCCGCCGATCGCTTGCAGGCCTTGCTCGTTGGTGAAGCTGGCCAGCGCAACCTGGCCGATGGCCTTGTTCTGGTTGTTGCTGAAGTTAGCGAACAAGGTACCGGTGCCGTCGATGGTCAGGTTAGTGATCTGGCCAGTGGCGTAACCGTCCTGAGTCGGGATCGAACGGGCGGTGTCTGCGTTGTACTGAGTGGTCTGGGCCATTGAAATGGTAATACCGGCCGGGTTCGCCGAAGCACCGTTAGGCGTGAAGACACCGTTGGTTACATTGCCTGGTACCCAGCCGGTGAGCTTCAGGTCACTGCGGATCACCGGACCTGGCGGAGTGCTGACTTGAGTCAGCTTGCCAGTGGAGTCAAAGGTCATGGTGGAAGCCACCGGCGCGGTGGTTTTCGGATCGCTACCGGTAGCATCCGGGTTACGACCGTTCACCAGGGTGTAGACCTTCCAGATGTTGGCACTGGTTTTCACCACGTACTGATCCATGGGGTGCATGTTGCCTTGGCTGTCATAGATCGGCGTGCTGAACGACTTGGTGTAGGTCGCGGTATTGGTCGGGTCAAACTTGCCCGCCGCCACTGTGTCGTCGATCACCGGAGCCGTCGAGTTCAGGTTGATGGTCGAGGTCACCAGCGAAGTGGACTTCGGTGCCAGGTTCGAAGTGTCGATCTTCAGGTCGGTCAATACGCCGTTGATGATCTTGCCGTTGGCATCCACACCGTAGCCTTGCAGACGCGAGGTGTAGTCGGTGTTGGTGATGTAACCATCACTGTTGACCTTGAACGTACCGGCACGGGTGTAGGAAATCGAGCCGTTGTTGCTCAGGGTGAAGAAGCCGGAACCGTTGATGCCCATGTCCAACACGTTACCGGTGTTGTTGATGTCACCCTGGGTGAACTGCTGGGACACGTTGGCTAGGCGCACACCGTTACCGATGACCTTGCTACCGGTGCCCAGGCGGGTCGCCGAGTACACGTCTTCGAATTCTGCGCGGGACGATTTGAAACCGGTGGTCGCGACGTTGGCGATGTTGTTGCCGGTCACGTCCAGTTGTTTATTGGCTGCATAGAGACCGCTAAGGCCGATATTGAAAGACATCATCCACTCCTTTGTGCCGTGTTAGTCGGCTCTACATACCAATGGTTTGTACTTTGGACAGGGCAACGCTGCCCAGCCCGGCCAGATTGAGCATCAACTCACCGCCGGTCTGGCTGATGGTCACGCTGTTGACGGTCGCGGGCAGGTTGGTGATCAACGCGACGGACTGGCCATCGATCGTGCTCGTGGCGCCGAAGGTGTAGGTGCCCGCAGGTACCGTCTCACCCGCATCGTTCTTGCCGTCCCAGATGAAGCTGGCATTGCCGGCCTTCTGCGAACCGAGGTCGATGGTGCGCACGGTCTTGCCGTCGGCGTCGGTGATCTTCAGGGTGGCGGACGCCACCGAAGACGGAACGACCACCGTGCCGCTGAGGCTCTTGGTGGTATCAACCACGGCCTTGTCGCCCGGCGCGATGACCGAACGCCCCACCAGCGACGATGCCTGCAAGGCCTGGGACGAGTTGTAGTTGCTGGCCAGGCCGGTCACGGTGCTGTTGAGCGTGGTGATGCCTTCCAGGCTGCTGAACTGCGCCAACTGGGCCACGAACGCGCCGTTGTCCTGGGGCTCCAGCGGGTTCTGGTTTTTCAGCTGGGTCACCAGCAACTGCAGGAACGCATCCTTGCCCAGGGCCTGGTTACCCGTGGCGCTGCCGGTTGCCGACGCGAGGCCGTCAGTCGTGGTGCTGGTCTTGATCGAAGAGTTGGCCAGGATGTCGTTGAGGCTCAAACCACTGGTGGAATCGGTAACACTCATCTGAATCGCCCCTTATCACTGACCGAGGGTCAGGACCTTCTGCATCATGGTTTTGGCGGTGTTCATCATTTCGGCGTTGGTCTGGAACGAACGGCTCGCGGAAATCATGTCGGCCATTTCTTCCACCACGTTGACGTTCGGGTAATAGACGTAGCCCTTGGCATCGGCCGCTGGATGGTTCGGCTCATAGCGCGCTTCAAGATTGCTCTGGTCTTCGACCACACCCAGCACCTGAACGCCCTGACCGGCGGCGTCCTCGCTCTGGAACAGCGAGTCGCTGCCGCCGTTCTGCCCGCCCTGGAACATGGTGGCGAATACCGGGTGACGCGCACGGTAGGTCTGGTCGATGCTCGACGAGACCGTCTCGGCGTTGGCGATGTTCGAAGCGACGGTGTTCAAGCGCGTGGTCTGCGCACTCATGCCGCTACCGGCAATGTTGAAAACACTGGACAGAGACATGGCTTACTCTCCACGCAGGGCTGACACCAGCCCTTTGAATTTACTGTTGAGCAGGGTGAAGCTGGCCTGGAAGCCAATCGCGTTTTCCGCGTAGTTCGACTGTTCCAGCTGGGCGTCCACGGTGTTCTGGTCGATCGACGGTTGCATCGGGGTGCGATACAGCAACGACTCGTCGCCATTGCCCAGGCCTTCAGCTTCGATGTGACGGCTGTTGGTCATGTTCAAGGCGAAGGTGCCGTTTTTGGTTTTCTCGTTCTGCTCGGCGAGCACTTTCGAGAAGTCCAGGTCCCGAGCCTTGTAGTTCGGGGTATCGGCGTTGGCGATGTTGTTGGCCAGGACTTCGGCACGCTGGGCGCGGAAGCCCAGGGCTTGTTCGTGGATACCGAGCGCTTTATCGAAGCTGATGCTCATGTCGGGAAACCTTCGGGTGACCTGATTTTTCGTAGGATCAACTTAGCAAGCCCCATGCCAATTCAAAAAACCCCGGAAACCGGGGCTTTGCCGGCCATGGCAACGCGGTAATGCCAGAAAAGCGGCAACGGTTTTCCGCCGGATGCCGCTTTTCTGCCGCTTGATCCACTTTCGAGAACACCACCTAACAACTGTGGGAGAGATATTGCGGACAAAAAAACGGGAGCCCCTGAGGGGCTCCCGTTTTTTGACAACACCAACGAAATCACTTCGCCTGGTAAATGATCCCCGGGCTGCACTGGACCATCTGGTAATGATCCGGCAAACCGTTCAACGCTTCGGAAGCACCGAGGAACAGGTAACCGCCCGGCTTCAACGTGCTGTGGATACGCAACAGGATGTCCTTCTTCACCTCGGCGGAGAAGTAGATCAACACGTTGCGGCAGAACACGATATCGAACTTGCCGAGGCTCGCGTAGCTGTCCAGCAGGTTGAAGGAACGGAATTCCACACGGCTCTTGATCGGCGCCTTGATCGCCCAGCGCCCCGGCCCTTTCGGGTCGAAATAACGCTGCAGGCGCTCGGGCGACAGACCGCGGCCGATGGCCAGGCTGTCGTACTCGCCGGTCTTGCAGTAGTTCAGCATGGTACCGGACAGGTCGGTGGCAATAATCTGCACGCCCATCCTCAACTGGCCCAGGTTGACCCGCTCGAACTCGTCGATGGACATCGACAGCGAATACGGTTCCTGGCCCGACGAACACGCCGCCGACCAGATGCGCAGGCGCTGGCCGGGACTGGCCTTGATCGCCTCGGGCAGAACCTTGTTCTTCAAGACTTCAAACGGGTAGGTGTCACGAAACCACAGGGTTTCGTTGGTGGTCATGGCATCCACCACCTGCTCGCGCAAACCGCTGCGCGGTTGGGTCTGCATGCGCTGAACCAACTCCCCCAAAGACTTGATGCCTTGCTGTTCCATCAGTTTGTTGAGACGGCTGGAGACCAGGTACTGCTTGTTTTCACCGAGCAAAATGCCACAGGCTTTTTCCAGGAATACCCGGAACTGTTCGAAATCCAAATTACCCGTAGACAATGATGCCGCCTCTTAAATCGTGTTGACTGCCAGGGGTGCGAATCCCTAGCTGATATCTGCTGCTTTGATCCGGTCGACTACCCGGGATGCCAGGTCATCAGGACGGAACTTGGCCAGGAAGTCATCGGCACCGACCTTCTTGACCATCGCCTGATTGAATACCCCCGACAACGAAGTGTGCAGGATGATATGAAGCTTTTGCATGCGCGGGTCGTTGCGGATTTCCGCCGTCAGGGTGTACCCGTCCATCTCCGGCATCTCGATGTCGGAGATCATCATCAGGAACTCTTCTTCCGGCTTCTTGCCCTCGTCGACCAGTTTGCGCAGGTAGTCCAGCGCTTGCCGACCGTCGTTCAGCGCCACCACTTCGACGCCGACCGTTTGCAGGCAACGCGTGACCTGCTTGCGTGCCACCGACGAGTCGTCGACCGTCAGCACGCGCAACGAAAGCGCCTTGTGCTGGGTTTCGACATCCACCACACCGACTGAAATCGCTTCAGGCGTCGGTGCCACTTCCGCCAGCACCTTCTCGACGTCGATGATCTCGACCAACTGATTGTCGACTCGCGTCACCGCCGTCAGGTAGTGATCGCGCCCGGTGCCCTTGGGCGGCGGATGGATCTCCTCCCAGTTCATGTTGACGATGCGCTCCACCGAGCGGACCAGGAAACCCTGGGTCTTGGTGTTGTACTCCGTGATGATCACGAAGGGATTGTGCTTGTCCTTCAACGCACCGGAGCCGGTCGCCATCGCCAGATCAAGGATCGGGATGGTCGCCCCCCGGATGTTCGCCACGCCGCACACGACAGGACTGGACTTGGGCATCAGCGTCAGTTTGGGGCATTGCAGCACCTCCCGAACCTTGAACACGTTGATCCCGTACAGCTGCTGGCCGTCGAGACGGAACAACAACAGCTCAAGGCGATTCTGCCCCACCAGTTGCGTGCGCTGGTTTACCGAATCCATTACACCAGCCATGCCCAGACTCCTACACCAACGCCAAGTGTTGTTGCGACGCGCCTTCATCACTAAACGGCACGGCGCTTGCTTTTTTAATCGTTATGAACACAGAACCGACATTTTTCCGACGCCTGACCACACCCTGCCGAAAATTGCTCGGTGTGCTGGCGGCTGTTTGCCTGTTCAACGCTGGCAGCCCTGCCCTTGCTGACGCGGTTACCTTGCCTGACATGCTTATCGGCGTCACTCAGGGCTTTCTTGAATTCACCGTAGAAGACTATCTGGCTACCAGCCAAACGGAAGGTCGCTACGAGATCCAGGTCAACCAACTCGATCCGCGCATGCACATGCCCATGTGCGACAAGGAATTGACAGCAACGCTTGAGAGTCCCAAGCCGCTGGGACGGGTTACGGTCAAGGTTCGCTGCGAGGGCGTTTCCCCCTGGACAGTGTTCGTGCCCGCTCAAGTCCGCCTGTTTCGCGAAGTCGTGACCAGCGCCCGGCCACTGCGCCGCGCAGCCATTGTCGAGCCTGGGGACGTGGTCCTGCGCGAGCGCGATATCAGCCTCACCAGCCAGGGCTACCTGACCTCCCTCGATCAGGCGATCGGACAGCGACTGACCCGACCAATGGTCGCCGACCAGGTGATTACCCTGGTGCATATCGAACAGGCAGAAGTCATCCGCAAGGGTGATCAGGTGGTGATTACCGCCCGCAGCGGTACGCTCAGCGTGCGCATGCCGGGCGAAGCGCTGTCAAACGGCAGCCTGAGCGAACAGATCCGGGTGAAAAACCTCAACTCCCAGCGAGTCATCAAGGCGCAGGTCATCGCGCCGGGGCAGGTGGAAGTGTCCATGTAAGGCTCGCTATTCATCAGAATGTGGCGCTTGCCGCGGCTGTTCCCTAGACTGTGTTCCAGGCACGGCAAGCGCTGGCGCGCGCAAGGTTCATTGATAAATGGGCCTAAAGTTTTCCAGGGAATGGCCGAAACCATGGCAAGCGTCCAAATTCCCAGAGGTTTTTTATCATGGTCATCGATTTCAGCCGATTGAACAGCTCCTCGTCCCTTACGGGCAGTACACGTACCAGCGCCAGCAAGGAAAGTGCCGAGGCCGGCAAATCTGCGCCGCTGGAGTCCGCGGCCGAACCGGCCGGTACCGTCAAAAGCGGGGAATCGGTACATCTCAGCAATGAGGCTCAACAGTTGCAGAAGGTCACTGACAAGCTGCGCGATCAGCCTGCCGTCGACAACGCCCGCGTGGCCGAGTTGAAAGCAGCGATTGCCGATGGCAGCTATAAAGTCGACAGCAACCGTGTAGCCAGCAAACTGCTCAACTTCGAAGCCCAGCGCTAGGCCACCGCCGGCGCCAGGCTTTTGGACGCTTAAAACCCAAGGCCAGCCATGCACGACACTCATTTACTGCAACTGATCACCGACGACTTTGCCCCAGCGCAACACCTGCTGGAATTACTGCAGACCGAATCCCTCGCATTGCATGGCCGCGACATGCCATTGCTCGAGAACATCCTGGCGCAGAAACAGGCATTGGTCGTTTTGCTCGAACAGCATGGCCGCAAGCGCAGTGAAGTCCTCGCCAGCCTCAACCTGCCGACCAACCGCGGCGGTCTGGAGCAATTGGCCGGCCAGTCGAGCATTGGCGAGCAGTTGCTGGCGCAAAGTGACGTGCTGACCGATCTCCTCGCCCAGTGCCAGGCCATCAACGCCAACAACGGCCAGTCGATCCTCACTCAGCAGGCCGCTACGGCCACCCAGCTGAAAATCCTCACCGGCGGTGAAACCCCGGCGCTTTACGATGCCAGCGGAACATTCTCCAAGCTTGCCAAGCCGCGCCCGCTCAGTCAGGCATGAGCCGGTCAATGCCCCCGCTCTATCAAGACGCGCAACATACTGGCAAACTGCCAGACTGCCGTAGTCAAATTTTGTCTGGAGATTGATTAACCGTGTCCAATGCCTTATCCGTGGATGATGCTCCGCAGCCACCCAAGGTGCTCTCCACGCCCTTGGAAATCTCCAGCAACCTGCGCCAGCTGCTCGAAAGCCATGACCCGCTGATCATCACATTCCACGAGCGCAGCCAGCGCTTCCAGAGCTATCTGGTGGACCTGGACCGTGACAGCAACATGATTGCCCTGGACGAAATGATTCCCCGTGATGGCGAGCGCTACCTGCTGGCGGGCGAACCGTTCAGGGTCGAAGGCTTCCACGAAGGTGTACGCATTGCCTGGGAAAGCAACGGCCGGTTGAACATCGACGAATCCGCTGGCAGCCGCTGCTATCGTGGCGCCCTGCCCGACGAAGTGGTGTACCACCAGCGCCGCAATGCGTTCCGCGCCGCGCTGAAGCTGGCACAACTGGTCAACGTCAACCTCGACGGCGAAAAACTCAAGGCCCCCATCAGCGGCAAGCTGCTGGATATTTCCGCTACCGGCTGCAAACTGCGCTTCGACGGCGACATCACTGGCAGCCTGCAACTGGGCCAGGTGTACGACCGCTTCAGCGCCGAACTGCCCTTTGGCAAGATGACCGCGCCGGTCGAGTTGCGTTATCTGCACTTCGAAGAAAAGATTTCCACCACCTTCGCCGGCGTTCGCTTCCACAACATGAGCGGGTTGGTGCAGCGTCAGGTCGAACGCTTCGTCTATCAGTTGCAACGCGAAGCACGTCGCTTCGACAAAGACGACATCTGATGGAGCGTCAACAAAAAACGGGCAGTCCCTTGCGGTGACTGCCCGTTTTTTTTGTGCCCCCGGTTTTAAGGCCTGGCCTCGGTAAAGCTTTGCTCGCGCCCCGAATCAGGGTCTTCTGGCGGTTGATCGGTTTCTGATTCGGATTCAGGTTCGGCTGACGGCTCCGGATTCACCGGATTGCACATCTGATCCTGCACCACCTGCTCATCGACCCGAGGATCCAGCGCCGCCACCAGTGGCGAACTCGTCATATTGTCCGGCATGGCCACGTGATGCAGCGGTGCGTCGTCGACCTGATGCAGGTTGGTCACCGCTTTCGGGCGAATCCGCCATACCAGCACCAACGCAAAGAAGCTGAAAAACGCGTAGAGCATCTGGCTGCCGAACAGCTTCATCAGCACGCCTGCCACCAGCGGCCCGATACTCGCACCCACGCCATAGGTCACCAGCAACATTGCCGTCAGGGACACCCGACGATCGCCTTCGACGTGGTCATTGGAGAACGCCACCGCCAACGGATACAGGCAGAACTGCACCAGCGAACAGACGAAACCGGCGATAAACAGAACCTCCAGCGGCACCTGCGGCATGATCGCCAGCGGCAGTGCAGCCAGGGCCAGGCTGAACGCGAAGCTGCGAATCAACACGGCCCGATCGTAGCGGTCGGACAACCAGCCCAACGGCCACTGCACCAGCAGCCCGGCAAAAATGCAGCTACCCATGAACAGACCGACCTGCTCCGTGGACAATCCTTGCTGCGAGGCATACAGCGGTGCCAGACCGTAGAACGAACCGACGATCAGGCCTGCCCCGAGCACCGTGCTCAATGACTGCGGCACGCGCTTGATAAAGAACCGTGGCTCCATCGGCGCCGGATGCATGGGTGCCGGGTGGATCCGCCGCGTCAGGGCCACCGGCACCAGACACAGGGCGAAACACAGGGCGACCAGCATCAGCAGCTCCAGCCCCAGCGCCGGATGCATGACCAGAATCAGTTGCCCCATCACCAGGCCCAGGTAAGAGGCGATCATGTAACCGCTAAACACCAACCCGCGCTGCTTGGCCTCGGCCTGTTCGTTCAGCCAGCTCTCGATCACCATGTACTGGCACATCATGCCGAGGCCGACGATCACCCGCAGGAACAGCCAGGCCGGCAGCCAATCGATCAGGCCATGCCCCAACACCGCCGCGCCGACAATCCCGGCACAGGCCGAGTAGGCCCGGATATGCCCGACCCGGGCAATCAACCGGTGACCGATCTTGCCCCCCAGCACCAGGCCGAAGTAGTTGGCGGCCATCAATGCACCGACCCACAGGCTGTCGACATGGTCGGCCGCCAGGCGCAGGCCCAGGTAAGTACTCAACAGGCCCGAGCCGATCAACATCATCAGCGAGGCGAAATACAGCGCCCGAAAGGATTTCCAGATTTGGCGCAACGAGCGGCTCCTTGCAGTGAGAATCGGCTACCGCTAAACGATAGCCGGATGTCGACGGATCGTCAGGCCTGGGTCGCTAACACACGACGCTCCCAGGGAGTAATTTCATCATGGAAACTGCTCAGCTCCAGGGTCTTCGAAGCGATGTAGCCTTCGATGAATTCCGCGCCGAACAGTTCCTTGGCCAACTGGCTACGTTTCAGACGCTCCAGTGCCGCATGCAAGGTACACGGCAACGAAAGATTGTCCGGCACTTCGAACTCACCCTGGATCGGCGCGCTCGGTTCCAACGCGTTCTCGATGCCATGCAAGCCCGCCGCCAGGCTTGCGGCAATCGCCAGATACGGGTTGGCATCGGCCCCCGGCAAGCGGTTCTCGACTCGACGGGCCACCGGTAAACTGGCCGGAATGCGCAGGCCGGCCGCCCGGTTGTCGTAGGACCAGCAGGCATTATTCGGTGAGGCGTAAGGGTGGCACAAGCGCTGATAGGAGTTCACGTTCGGCGCAAACAACGCGGTGAAGTCGGCCATGCAAACTTGCTGACCGGCAATGAAGTGGCGGAAGGTCGGCGTCTCCTGCCCCGCTTCATCACTGAACACGTTACGCCCTGAATCGATCTCGACCACGCTCTGGTGGATATGCATTGAACTGCCCGGCGTATGCGGCAATGGCTTGGCCATGCACACCACGCTCAGGCCGTGCTTGAGGGCAACTTCCTTGAGCAAGTGCTTAAACAGGAACGTCTGGTCGGCCAGCAACAGCGGATCACCGTGCAGCAGATTGATCTCGAACTGGCTGACACCCATTTCGTGCATGAAGGTATCGCGAGGCAACCCCAACGCAGCCATGCATTCGTAGACTTCATTGAAGAACGGCCGCAAGCCGTTATTGGAACTGACGCTGAACGCCGACTGACCATCTTCGCGACGACCGTCCAGCCCCAGTGGCGGCTGGAACGACTGAGTCGGGTCGGTGTTAGGCGCAAAAACGAAGAACTCAAGCTCCGTCGCCACCACGGGCGCCAAGCCACGGGCTGCGTAACGGGCAATCACGGCCTTGAGCTGACCACGGGTCGACAGGCTGGAGCTGGTGGTGGTGCCCAGTTCATTCGCGTCGCAAATGGCGAAGGCCCGCGGTGGATGGCTCCAGGGCAAGCGGTGGATTTGTGCTGGGTCCGGGATCAGCGCCAGGTCGCCATCATCGCTGCCGTAAAACCGCGCCGGCGGATATCCGCCCATGATGCATTGCAACAGCACGCCCCGCGCCATCTGCAGACGTCGACCGTCGAGAAAGCCCTCGCAGGTCATCACTTTGCCCCGTGGAACGCCATTCAAATCCGGCGTGACACATTCAACTTCATCAATGCCCGTCAATCGCTGCGCGAGTGAACTCAGGCCAACGGTCCTCATGACGCTATCCTTGTTATTGCGCGGGCCGCGAACGGCGACCGTACAAAATAGGCTCCGCGTGTTCGGAATTTCAAGCAGCGTCGAAAAATATGCTGCCTGTCAGGGCAGGTAAAGGCGGAACACCCCACCGCCCAACGGACCACCATTGCTGATTTCGGTACGCCCTCCCACGCCGTTGCGTTGATGCAGCGCGGCAATTCGCCCGGCAAAGTACAGGCCCAGCCCGGTGCTGCCGGTGCTTTGATTGATGCCCTGCACGTAATCGGCCTGACGTTCGAGCATCTGAGCCGGGTATCCCTCGCCATCGTCATTGATGGTCAACACCAGTTGCCCGGCTTCGTCGCTGACGCTGATCAAAACGGCATGCCGTGCAAAGCGAATGGCGTTGTTGATGCAGTTGGCCAATACCGACGCGATCAACTCACGGTCGAAGAAACCCAACGGGCTCAACGGGTCCACTTCAAAGGTGGCCATGATGCCGCGGCTGGCGAACACCTCCTGATGGCATGCCAGTTGCGCTTCGATGAAGTCGTCCAGTTCATGGTAGGCCGGTTGCAAGGGCATCTGATTGACGCCGAGCTTATACAGCCCCAGCAACTGCACCAGCATGCCGTTGAGGTGGGCGAACTCGAAGTCGATCACGCCCTGCTCCGGTGTCTGCTGCGCCGGCTCCGGCAATCGCGCCAGCCACTGGCTGTGGGCCTGCATCAGCATGGCCAGCGAGTTCTTCATGTCGTGCACGGTAGAGGCGATCACCGTGGAGAAATCCAGTGCCTGTTGGTTGTCGTTCATTGGCCAAACGCCTTGCTTTTCAGCTTCTGGTAACGCGGATAGCGCGCGTCGGAGTCGGGCATCAGGCCGACCATTTTCAGGCAGGTCCGGCATTCTTCCAGCTCCGCCGAAGGAGCGCTGGTATCGGTGCCATGCAACAACGATTGCGCCATGTTCAGGGCGATACTGATGTTCTTCGGCTGCATCGCCAGGGCTTTGCGGAATACCTGCCGGGCCTCCACCAGGTTGCCGGTCTTGTACACGCGCACACCCTGGCGGTTGAGTTCCGCGGCGGCGTTGCCGGAGTTGAGGATGCTCGGGTCGTCGGTCTGCTTGGCGATGTCCTTCATGACCACCGGATCGTCGCCGTAGATTTCCACGCAGTTTTTCAGCATCGCGGTACCGGCCTCGGTCTGCCCGAGCATTTTCAGCTGCTTGGCCACCAGCAAGGCCGCTTCGGCGCTCATGAATTGCTCCATGCCATCCAGGCGCAACAAGGCTTGCTCGGTGAGCTTGTCCGCCGTCTCGGCATCGTTGAGCAACAGGCTGGTGGCCTTCATCAGGCGCGCGCGGATTTGCAGGCCCGGATCGGAGGGATTTTCCTTGGCCACGGCGCTCAATGTGGTGTTGATTTCCAGTCGGGTCCGCGTGTCCAGGCCCCGTTCGCTGCCCTTGCTGATCAAGGCGTGGGCCAGGCCGAGATTGCTCTCGGCATCCTTGAACCGAGACTGCGCGCCCTGGCTCACGGCCTGGCGATAGGCCTTGGCCGCCGTGTCGAAGTCCTCGTTGGTCATCGCCAGCTTACCGAGCAACGCTTGCCGGCGCACCGCCAGCGGCGACAGACGAATCGCCTCTTCCAGAACGCGCTGTGCACCCTTGGTGTCCCCTTCGGCGACCAGCACGTCAGCCATGCCGTCATACAGCGACGGCATCATCGGGAAGACTTTCAGGGCTTTCTCATAAATGCCCTTGGCCTGCCCGACCTGACCGCGCTTGAACAGCAACTTGCCCAACCCGGCAAACGCCCATGGCAACGGGCGGTCGGCAATGATGCCGTCATAGAGGCGCTCCAGCGCTTCGTTCTGATTCAGGTCGCGCAGAGCATCGGCGCGATAGCGCAGGCACAACGGCGAGTAACGAATATCTTGCTTGCACAGGGCGATGCAGGCGTTGAGCACTTCCATCGGCTTGCCGCGGTCAAGGGCCTGCAGGATCGGCTTGAGCAGGGTCTTGCGCTGCTCCAGGCGCTCCAGGCGCTGGGCCAGGCTGGATCGGTTGAACGGCTTGGTCAGGTAGGCATCGGGTTCATGCTCCAGCGCGCTGAGCACCATGGCCTGGCTGGTTTCGGCGGTGACCATGACGAACACCGCTTCATGGCTGATCAGCTTTTCTTCCATCAGGTCTTCGAGCACCTGCTGGCCATTCTTCTTGCCGTCGCCCAGGTGAAAGTCCTGCAGGATGAAGTCGTACTGCTTCTGCGAGCACATTTTCAGCGCCTGCTCACCGGTATCGGCAGTGTCCACTTCCTTGACGCCCAGTTCGCGCAGCATCGACCTGACCGAACTGCGAAAGTCCGAGAAATCATCGACGATCAGAAAACGCTTTTGGTGATACGACAGCATCGAAGATTTCCAGGCAATTTAAGAAGAAGAACCCAAAGACAAATGCACGGACGGACTCAGCTTCGCAGCCCTTGATTTGGCGCGCAGATGATAATTGGTGGCACTAGGCTATCAAACACCTTCGCATAGACTATGAGCCCCCATGCCGACCGGAAGAGACCAACAAGTCCCTGACTGCCCGGGTTATCGGCCAGCAACAGCGTTCCCTTGAGAACCTTCCCCAATGCTCATTCTGAATATGTGAAGGCGTTACTGAGAACGAGACCTCGCGCACAAAAAAAACCCGCCGAATCATTCTTCCGGCGGGGCTTTTAGGGCAGTGGCGCGGGCATCAGGTGTTATCTCAAATCCGCAGGACGGGAGCGGCCAGAGCTACTCACTGATTTCCCCAAACTCTGGCTGGCAGGTGGCTCGGCCAGGCAGGTATCGCCGATAAATTGACTAAACCAAAATTAGTACTCCTAAGTGCACACCATTCGTCGATTAATTGACGATTGCAACCAGGATCAGACCTTGGCCACTGGCCACCTTTGGCGAGCCTAATACCTTGATTTTCGAGGGTTACCCCCCCTCTTGAGAACTGCGGTCAGGCCTACTCGCACTGGGCTTGCATCGAGGACCGACGGATGGGCAGGCAGGTAGCGCTCCGGGCTGGCCTAGAATCAGTTGAGAGGCGGGAGGGAGCACATCATCATGCGCAAACCATTGATAATTACTCGTATTGATCTTTTCTCCCGGGCTTTGTCTGCCTGTTGGAAACGTTCGCCTCGCCTGCCGGTGCTGTTGATGGAAATGGCCCCAGGGCCTCTGGTTGCCAATGCCTGGGTGGGCGCTATCGCGGCCTCCCGGCGTTCAAATCCGTCCTTCAATCGCGCCGACCCAGTGAGCAAGTTGCTGACCCGGGAAGGCCAGCGGGTGGAGGCCATCGTTAGTTTATCAAGGGGGTCAGGAAGATCATGACTGACCAAAAAGAACCAATTCGTGTGATGTTGATCGATTGTCGTCCGCTCGTGCTTAAGGGCCTTCACGACTTGATCAATGCCAGAAAGCCCCAGATGGAAGTGATAGCACAGGCCACCACCTATACCAGTGCGCTGGATCTTGCCGATCAGTTGCGGCCCAATGTCATTTTTTTCAGTTTCTTTCCGAATGCGCTGAATCCTCTGGATGTCGTCGCGGGACTCACCCGTAGCGCCGAAATGAAAGTGCTGCTGCTCAAGGGCCTGTACGAAGTCGTCCCCGTTGCCCAGGCGATAGAGGCTGGCGCTCGCGGCATCGTGCTGGCGGAAGACCCGACGGAATCGATTATCCAGGCCATCCTCAAGGTCCACCATAGCGACTTCGCAATGGATAGAGCCTGGGCTGGCGGCCTTTCCGGCTATGCCGCGACCGGGCATATACCCATGAAATGCAATCTGGAGCAGGCGAAACAGGCGCGGTTGACGTTGCGCGAGAGAGAACTGATTCGCGCCATCGTGGGCGAACCGTCCGCCAAATATGTGAGCATCGCCGGGCGCCTGGGGATCAGCGAGCACACCGTGCACAACCACCTCAGCAACATCTATCAAAAGCTTAATCTCATCAACCGCATCGACTTGCTGATGTATGCGCTGAAACACGGGCTCACCAACGAAGCACCGTCCGAGTCCGCCTGGGTGGAACTGGATTGAATTTCAAGTCGATACAATAGGGTCTGCCCCTCACTTTCAGGGGGTAGACCGCCAACGTTTCGCCATCCTTGTCGGTAACCCGGGACAGAGTGCCCCGCAATACTGATGTCGTTCTCGGTAAATCCCGCCACGCCAACCTGTACCTACCCGCCGCGTTCTTCAAGCCTTGTGCTGCTCGCCAGTTCACAGCGCATGCGATCACGGGGATCTCGTATCTGAACCGCAAAAAGAATGCGAGGGTGGTTTCCTAGGCCACCCTCGCATCCGTTCACGCGCGCAAAGCCTCAGGCGCTGCCAAAAAAGATGTCGGTATTCTGAACATGGGCCCCAACCACGGTGATGGTCGTTGCTTGTCCGCCAGCCTCGGCAACCGTCACGACGCCGTTTGCACCAGAGTTGTCGATCTGGAAAACGGCGTTCGGGTCGCCGTTGAGCACCAGCTTGTCTTGCACACCTGAGCCCACATCGAAACCGGTGACCTGGTACAGGTTCTCATTGACTGACAGATCGATGTTGAACGCATCTTGCTCTCCGGCCGTGCCAACCAGCGTGAAGTCGAAGGGTGCGTTGGCCGGTTCGTTGGCGAACAGGTTGGCGGCAAACGTACTCGTCGCCGAGTCCCCGTCCTTGTCCGTCAGCGTCGCGCTGAACGCCAGCTGGACATCGCTGGCCAGGCTCTCACTCTGCTGAATGAACTGGATCACCGGGATCTTGATATCGCCCCGGCCCATCGTCAGCTGAACAGCGTCGATCAGTGACGTACCCTCCTTCTCGACGAGGAAGGACACCTGCCCGCCAGCCTCCGGCGTCAGGGTGTTCACCTCGACTTGGTTCGAATGCGTGCCATCCGCGTAGTAGATCCTGTAGTACAGATCCTCGGTCGCCGTGTTGTAACCCGCCACGGAGTTGTCGATGAAGACCTTCATGCCCGTCAGCAGGCTCTCTGGATTGATGACGAAGCTTTCATCGGCGGCGCTGATTGCCGCCAGGTTATCTCCCTGGAAAACGTTATTGCCGACGCCGATGCCGGCCGTGCTGACGTACATGTTCGCCGGGTCTATGTACGACGGCAGGGGGGGGGTCTGTAGCGTGGCTTCGGTGGGGTCGGGTGCTCCGAGCCCGATGCCGGTCAGGATATCCGAGGTCGACGCAAGCGCCTTCGCGGAAAAGAACACAATCTCCTCGGATGTCGAAGGAATAGCCGGGTCATTCGTCTGCGGAATCAACAATGTGCGCACCGGATCCGGGTTGCCGGGAGAGAGCGAGCCGCTGGCACTGCTGAGCACTATCGTCGAACTGAAGCCTTGCACCAGATCCAGTGCATAGCGACCATCGGCAAAGGCGGTCAGCGTGTAGTCGACGGTGGTATTCGCCGTTGCAGCGTTGTTGTCGAAATCACCGGTCAACGTTCCTGCGAATTGGTACGCGCCGTTGGCATCCGGTGACAGCGCCAGCTCGTGGAGCGTGCCGGTCCCGGTCGTGGTCGTGTTATCTGGCCTGACGAGGGTGAACTGGTCATTGACCAACGAGATATCCAGACCGGCTGCACCCAGCCCGTCGGCTCCCGTCGCCATATTCCAGAACCCGGATTGCGCAAGGACGCTACCGGTCCCGATCAAGTTGCCGAAACTGAGTGCCGGCCCGTCGTCCCTGAACACCAGGTTCTGCCCGATGTTGAGGGTCGCCTGGGCGCTGTCGCCGTCCCCGTCGGTCTTGATCGCGGTCAGCGTCACCAGGTTGTCCGAGGTCAAACTCGTTGAATCATCCGGATTGGTCGGGTCGAGATGCACCACGGCCCGGAGCTGGTCGAGCGTGACGCCGCCATTGGCGGCCACGCTGACCGTGAACACCAGCAGGTTGCTGAGGGCTGTATGCCCTTCCACCACCGTGCCATTGAGCGACAGGTTCACCGCCTGGCCCGAGGCCGTGTCCGTCAGTCCGGAAGCCCCGGCCACCACGCCCAGCGCATAGGTCAGCGTGCCGGCACCATCGGCGCCAAACGCCGAGTTGAAGTTGGCGGCGAAGCTCTGGGTATCGTTGGTCGTCAGTATCGTTTCGTCCACCGTCAATGTTGGCTCCGTGCCGGTGGTGGTAATGCTTGGCCCGTCGTCCTTGAACACCAGGTTCTGCCCGATGTTCAGCGTCGCCTGGGCGCTGTCGCCGTCCCCGTCGGTCTTGGTCGCGGTCAGCGTCACCAGGCTGTCCGAGGTCAGGCTCGTCGAATCATCGGGATTGGCGGTGTTGGCATGCACCACGGCGCGGACCTGGTCGAGCGTGACGCTGCCATTGGCGGCCACGCTGACCGTGAACACCAGCAGGTTGCTGAGGGCCGTATGCCCTTCCACCACCGTGCCATTGAGCGACAGGTTCACCGCCTGGCCCGAGGCCGTGTCCGTCAATCCGGAAGCCCCGGCCACCACGCCCAGCGCATAGGTCAGCGTGCCGGCACCATCGGCGCCAAACGCCGAGTTGAAGTTGGCGGCGAAGCTCTGGGTGTCATTGGTCGTCAGTATCGTTTCGTCCACCGTCAATGTCGGCTCCGTGCCGGTGGTGGTAATGCTCGGTCCATCGTCGTCGAAGATGATCCTGGAGCCGATTTCGGTTTTTGTAATTGAGGCCTGGACCAGCGTGAAACCACCAATATCAAAATCGGCGTGCTCATTGCCCTTGGCAGTGACGGCCGCGCCGTTCTCGACGAGCACGCGGTTGTGGTCCGACGTAGTGGTGTATTCAATCTGGTAGCCGGCTTTAACGCCGGTGATGGTTGCGACCCCTGCAGCAATGCTGATGGTGATGGCCGGATCATTCACCGAGCCGTTTGAATTCTCGATCACCTGCCCGGTGCTATTGTTGAAGACTCGAACATTGGTGATGGCCACCGACGCATCACCCGCATACCCATTGATGAAATCCGCGCCAGGCTCAGCAGCGGTGCTGAATGCGCTGACTCTTACCACGGCACTCTTGCCACTTTGCAACTGCACAACGTCGAAACTGGCCATCTTCGCATTGAAGACGTCGGTAAAGTCGATGTTGGATTCAACATCGGCTTCGTTTTGACTGAGGTTGGGAATGGTTAGATCCTGCCTGGCACCCGTGACGAACGAAAAACGGATGCCTTCCTGTTCCGTAATCATCTGGTTGTTGGTGCCTAAGGTGGTCGGGTTAGCCGCCTGGCTGGTAATGATCGTGTCGCCAGTGTTTATATTGGCGCCGCTTGACTGGTCAGCGGGGTCCTTGCCGGTGGCGATGATGGTGGGATCCGTGATCCGCAACACACCAGCGTCATCGACAATGTTCGGATTCGCCTTCGTGAACATCAGGAACAGGTTCGAACCGGAGGGCACACCGGTCAGACTGAATTCCAGGTCCTGGCTAGCCCCGATGAAAACCTTATCCAGCAGATTGAGCGAATCATCGGCATTCGTCATAACGGGATGTTTGAGCGGTTGGTACTCCACGGTCCAGATCTTGCCACCCGTGGCCGGCGATCCGGTTTCATCAATATAGGCAGCGAACACGATCGCGCCGGTTGCACTCCCGGCTCGGCCCACAACGATGTTGTTGTTCGTATCCGTATAGAGAAGGATGCTGGTGCCATCGAGGGTATCCAGTCCGCTGTCCTCGCCATTGAGCGGTGCGCCAGAGAAGCCGACGAAGCTGATATCGATACTGCTTGCTCCGGGGTCAGCGGTGATGGTGAATGCATTGCTGCCGGTGTTGTCCGCGGCACCGGTATAGCCACTCAAGGCCGCCCCCGTGGCGGTACCTGCCCCCAGTGCGGCTAAACGGGTAGTGAAGGTCGAAGGCAGGGACGCCACCAGAATGTCATTGTCGTCAGCGTCCCCCGCAGGGGTTGGAGTGGCAGTGGCGTTCTGCAATCCGGCCGTTTCGTCCAGCGTAACGTCCTCGCCGGTTGCCACGACGCCCAAAACGCTGTCCGTAAACGACATTGTCGCCACGGCGTCATCAGCGGTGCCGACCACTCCATCGGCGCCCGCAGAGGCCGCTGTGAGCAGAAACGTTGCGCCTGCCGAGTCGTCGGGATTCACGTACCACGAAGTGGTGACGCTGCCGTTGACTTGGCCGTCGAGATCGCCGGCGCCGCCGTCGGTCACGGACCAGGGCTCGTGACCCTCGCCGGTGTTGGTATCGAGCACATCGTCGGACGTGCCCCACACACCATCCGCGCCAGCACCGATGGCATGGTCCACTTCGAGCGTCACTGTGCTGCCGGCGGCGAAGCCGCTGGCCGTGATAATGGCGGTGCTGCCGGGTGCGTAGTCTTTAAGGTCGGTGGTGACGAACGGAGTGTTTGGGCGGGGTGGATCGCTCACGTAGGTAAAGGTCCAGTCGTGGCTGGCGGGTGAAAGATGGTCATCGGCGTTGTTGGTCAGGTCACTCGTTGGCGATGAGGTTTTCTTGCGCATAGTCATGACTTTCTCCTGAGTGGGTCCAGTCATCGGGGGTCGACCTTGGACCATTTTATGATCTTCTATAGGTCCCAACTATGAACAAGCACCGCAGGCTACACATCGACCGATACTCCCAGGCGGGATGGGAGATTCAGACTACTTGGGAGAGGAGATGGAACGTCACGAAGGTAGAGTTGATGGCTTCGATAAATCCCCGGCATCCGGGCTTTTCGAACGTTATCTACAAGTCGTGAAAATGAAGCGTTGAAACAGGCGGGGGAGCTGCAAAATATGGTGTCCCAGGGCAGGTTCGAACTGCCAACCTTCCCCTTAGGAGGGGGATGCTCTATCCAATTGAGCTACTGAGACACACGTTGACCGCGACGAAACGCGATGCGATGGACGGCGTGCATGTTAACGGCCGGGCTGGCTTTTGTCATGTCGTCCGTAGGCTTTTTAAGTGTAGGCAGACGCCTCGGCCGGGCGCGGACTTGTTTACCCTGCAAATTGCGCCATTACAAAAAGCCAGCATTGCAAAATGCAATATGGCGCTTTACCAAAAATAACTTAATTCGTTGTTTTTAAAGAATTTAATTGCCGATAGACTCTGGCATGCGAGCGGCTTCTCCTGTTCTTACAGAACAATTGAGGCCCGCCCCATGAACATCGCCCTTTTACTCTCGAGTGCAATCGCTCTGACGGTTTTGCCGGGTTTTCATTTTACCCCCGAGAGCGGTGCTGCGCAGGTTGCCCAGCGAATGCCACATTACCTTCAACTGCAGAAAGCCCCGCATTTGGCAGTTATGGGCGACCAGCACGGCTTTGTCAGCCAGGAAAACATCCTGGTACCGGCTCCGTCTGCCGAAGCTTGGTATTTTGAATGAACCCCTCCAGGAGCACAGCATGTCCAGATCAGCCGCGAGTTTCTTCATCCTCGCCTTGTTGAGCGGCATTTTTCATCTGTCATTGACCCAGGACATGGTCGTCACCCTCCCCCTGATCGCCTGTGGTGTATTCAGCGCCCTGTTCGTGCTCGCACTGATTGCCGGACGCAAGATCAAATTTGATCCGGTCCTACGTTAATCCGGGTATGGCAGACCCGGCGCAAGGGCCTGCCATCCATCCTGAATTCACCCCATCCATACGACTTCCCCTAGTAAATCGGCCATTTGCCACTATTCTGTAAAAGACAAGGAACAGGGATCGAGTCCGCTTTTGCTGCCTGTCAGAAGCCTTTCGTGGGTTGGAGAAAGCGCTAAGCGATACGGCCCGGTCGAACTTTTCAAACCAGTCAGCATTTCTGATAATTGGTGCTGGCAGAAAGCCTTTATACAGTTCAATATTTGTCACAGAATTGACGCCAAGGATCTGGCTTGTTTGAGGCATGATGCGCGCCTATCAATTCAGGTTGAACATTTGGTCAGAGCGCTTGTCCTATCAGACATCCTGCGGCCAATCCCGAAAACCGCTCCCCTGAACTAACCGGTTAAATATATGCGCCCATTGAAACAGGCAATTTATTCCAGCCGTACGGCTGACAAGTTCGTCGTACGTCTGCCAGACGGAATGCGTGAACGCATTGCCGAGGTGGCTCGCAATCATCATCGCAGCATGAACTCCGAAATTATTGCGCGCCTTGAGCAAAGTCTTATTCAGGAAGGCGCACTGGGAGAAGAACTGAGCATGCGCCTGGACAGCCCGGAGCTTTCCTTGCACGAACGGGAACTGCTGCAGCGCTTCCGCCAACTCTCCCATCGACAGCAGAACGCCCTGGTTTCACTGATCGCTCATGACGCTGAAATGACGACCGCCGACGCGTCCTGATTCAGCCAGAAAGTTCAAGCCAGCCTGATCGCTGGCTTTTTTTTGCCTGAAATCCGGGCACAAAAAACCCGCCGGACGGCGGGTTTTAGTGAAACGGACTTTAGAGCAGGAAGATTGTCGCCAGCCCCAGGAAGATGAAAAAGCCGCCGCTGTCGGTCATGGCCGTGATCATCACACTGGCCCCCATTGCCGGATCGCGCCCCATCTTCGCCAGGGTCATCGGGATCAAAACCCCCATCAACGCCGCCAGCAACAGGTTGAGCGTCATCGCGGCGGTCATCACCACGCCCAATGACCAACTGCCATAGAGCAGGTAGGCAACCACACCGATCACCCCGCCCCAGATCACGCCGTTGATCAGCGCTACCGCCAATTCCTTGCGCATCAGGCGCGAGGTATTGCCGGTACTCACCTGGTCCAGCGCCATGGCCCGAACAATCATGGTGATGGTCTGGTTACCCGAGTTACCGCCGATCCCCGCCACGATCGGCATCAACGCCGCAAGCGCCACGAGCTTCTCGATCGAACCTTCAAACAAACCGATGACCCGAGAAGCCACGAACGCGGTGATCAGGTTGATCGCCAGCCAGGCCCAACGGTTACGCAGGGATTTCCAGACCGACGCAAAAATGTCTTCCTCTTCACGCAGACCCGCCATGTTGAGAACTTCGCTTTCGCTCTCTTCACGGATCAGGTCGACCATTTCATCGATGGTCAGACGGCCGATCAGCTTGCCGTTCTTGTCGACCACGGGCGCGGAGATCAAGTCGTAACGTTCGAACGCCTGGGCCGCATCGTAGGCGTCTTCGTCCGGGTGGAAACTCACCGGATCGCTGGCCATCACCTCGGAAACCTGTTTATCCGGATCGTTGACCAGCAAGCGCTTGATCGGCAACACGCCCTTGAGGACGCCGTCGTAATCGACCACGAACAGTTTGTCGGTATGGCCCGGCAACTCCTTGAGACGGCGCAGATAACGCAAGACCACTTCAAGGCTGACATCCTCGCGGATGGTCACCATCTCGAAGTCCATCAACGCACCGACCTGTTCCTCGTCGTAGGACAGTGCCGAACGCACACGCTCGCGTTGTTGCTGGTCGAGGGTCTCCATGAGCTCATGGACGACGTCTCGCGGCAGCTCGGAGGCCAGGTCAGCGAGTTCGTCGGCATCCATGTCCTTGGCGGCTGCCAGGAGCTCGTGATCGTCCATGTCGGCGATCAGCGATTCACGAACCGAATCGGATACTTCAAGAAGGATGTCGCCGTCGCGATCGGCCTTGACCAGTTGCCAGAGCGTCAGACGATCGTCCAGCGGCAAGGCTTCAAGGATGTAGGCGACGTCGGCGGAGTGCAGGTCATCGAGTTTGCGTTGCAACTCGACAAGGTTCTGCCGGTGGACCAGGTTCTCGACCCGGTCATGATGCGGGCCTTCCTGGCGGTGAGTCAGGTCTTCTACCACTCGCTGGCGCTGCAGCAACTCAACCACCTGAGCCAGGCGATCCTGCAAGCTTTCCTGCGTTTTCTTTACTTCAACATCGGACATAGGCGAACTCCACTCCCAGCAGCGGGGCACGCCGGAAGGATCAATCAGTCAATTCATGATTGGTGAAACGGGGTACCGAGTAACTACTGGGTAAGTCCATGGAGGTATTCCACAAGCCCCGGCGGGGCTGACGGGCGCAATGATACACCGCCTGACGGTTTTAAACGTTAAAAAATCTTGGCTGAAACAAGCGCTTGCACAACAAACTTGAGCATCGTCCTGATCCACAAAAATGCGACGACGTATTCTGAAAAGAAAACACACCACCCTTCGAAAATTGTAGCCGCTACCCTTGAAAAGGAACGTCATGGAGGACGCCTGATGCCATCAGTTGCACAATTCCTTTTACTGCTCGGCCTGCTCAGCCCCCCGCCCCTGGCGCTCGCCACCACCGTTCAGCGCTGCGAGGCGGCCAATGGGCGCATTACCTTCACTACACTGAGTTGTGCCGCGGGAGAAAGCGTTTCACTTCAGGACGTCCGTGCCTTTACACCCGGCAGCACGATGGCGCTTATGCCGCCAGCCGAACCCCGTGAAACATCAGGAATGAAAATCCAAAGGAAAGAGCCGACCGTGGTCGATCAGGCGCAGGACAAGTGCGCAAACCTGATCAGTGCCAGGCAGCGCCGGGAGGCGATCATCAATCAGCGAGTGGTCGCCGGCATGAGCCAGCAAGACGTCGAAAGCGCCCTCGGCAAGCCGGACAGGATCAGTATTCGCAATTCAGCCACGAGCTACCGCTACGACACCCTGCGAGGTCGCAGCGCACAGGTGGAGTTCGACGAGAGGGGATGCACGAAAGGAAAAGCCAAATCCCGGACGGCAAAAAGCCCGCATTAGATGCGGGCTTTCTGTTGTATGGTGCACTCGACAGGATTCGAACCTGTGACCGCTCGGTTCGTAGCCGAGTACTCTATCCAGCTGAGCTACGAGTGCATTTTGTGTTTTTAGACCAGACCACAACTGGCTGAAGCCAAGTTACTTGCATTACTGCAACCAACTCTTAAATGGTGCACTCGACAGGATTCGAACCTGTGACCGCTCGGTTCGTAGCCGAGTACTCTATCCAGCTGAGCTACGAGTGCATTTGTTGCCGCGCATTATAGGCCGTCTAATCTCTATGTCAAGCACTTTTTCTAGTAATTTCAACAACTTACCGAAGAAGCCAGATTACAACGTACTACGCAAATAATGGCGGAGAACGGGGGATTCGAACCCCCGACACCCTTTTGAGGTGTACTCCCTTAGCAGGGGAGCGCCTTCGGCCACTCGGCCAGCTCTCCGCAACACGGGGCGTATATTAACCAGCTTCTTCCCCGTTTGCAAACATAAAAAACGATAAAAATTAATGGCTTGGTTCTTCGTCCTTCTCTTTCTTGATACGCAGGTAAATTTCTTCCCGGTGAACAGCCACCTCTTTGGGGGCATTAACACCGATGCGCACTTGATTTCCTTTGACGCCGAGCACGGTCACGGTGATTTCGCCATCACCGATAATCAGGCTTTCTGCACACCGACGAGTCAGAATCAGCATACCTTTCTCCTCACGCATTACATTTCAGGGACAACAGTCTGCAAAAAAAAGGCACTCGACCCACAACCGGAGCGGTCGCAGCCCTACATGCCTGAGTATTGACTAGCGCGAGCAAAAGAACAGCCTCGGGGGTCACGCCATTCAAAAAAACAAAAGGCGCGGTCAGACCGCGCCTTTTGGCAAACGCATCACTCGCCCTGGCGGGCCGGTGCGTCCAGTTCGAAAGCCGTGTGCAGAGCGCGCACAGCCAGTTCCAGGTACTTCTCTTCGATCACTACGGAGACTTTGATTTCCGACGTCGAGATCATCTGGATGTTGATGCTTTCCTTGGCCAGGGATTCGAACATGCGGCTGGCCACGCCTGCGTGAGAACGCATGCCAACGCCGACGATCGACACCTTGGCGATCTTGGTGTCGCCCACGACTTCACGGGCACCCAGCTCGCCAGCGGTTTTTTCCAGTACGGCTTGCGCCGCCTGGTAGTCGTTACGGTGCACGGTGAAGGTGAAGTCGGTGGTGTTATCGTGCGCGACGTTCTGCACGATCATGTCGACTTCGATGTTCGCGGCACTGATCGGGCCGAGAATCTTGAAGGCAACGCCCGGGATGTCTGGCACGCCACGGATGGTCAGCTTGGCTTCATCGCGGTTGAAAGCGATACCGGAAATGATCGGCTGTTCCATGGTTTCCTCTTCATCAATAGTAATGAGGGTGCCCGGACCCTCCTTGAAGCTGTGCAGTACGCGCAGCGGAACGTTGTACTTGCCGGCGAACTCGACCGCGCGGATCTGCAGCACCTTGGAACCGAGGCTGGCCATTTCCAGCATCTCTTCGAAGGTGATCTTGTCCAGGCGCTGAGCCACGGACACCACACGCGGGTCGGTGGTGTAGACACCGTCGACGTCGGTGTAGATCTGGCATTCGTCAGCCTTCAGGGCTGCCGCCAGCGCCACGCCGGTGGTGTCGGAACCGCCACGACCGAGGGTGGTGATGTTGCCGTGCTCGTCGACGCCCTGGAAACCGGCGACAACCACCACACGACCTGCCTTCAGGTCACCGCGAATCTTCTGGTCATCAATCTGCAAGATACGCGCTTTATTGTGCGCGCTATCCGTCAGAATCCGCACCTGGTTGCCGGTGTACGACACCGCCGGCACGCCGCGCTTGATCAGCGCCATGGCCAACAGGGCAATCGTCACCTGCTCACCGGTGGAAACGATCACGTCCAGCTCGCGCGGAACCGGTTGGCCGTCGCCACTGATTTGCTTGGCCAGATCGATCAGACGGTTGGTCTCGCCGCTCATTGCAGACAGCACAACCACCAGGTCATCGCCGGCATCGCGGAATTTCTTAACCTTGTCGGCGACCTGCTCGATTCTCTCGACAGTGCCGACCGAGGTGCCTCCAAATTTCTGTACGATCAAAGCCATTTCAAAGCCGCCTCTGCCCATGAAGGGCGCCCAAATAATCACTCAAACAGCGTTGCGGCCCACCACTAGACTGCGGGCCGCAAGTACTGCCTTATAGACCCTGCTCTACAAACGGAACGGTCAGGGCCAGTGCCGCATCCAGTGCGCCAGCGTCGGTACCGCCGCCTTGCGCCATGTCTGGACGACCACCACCCTTCCCGCCCACTGCCGCAGCGGCTTGCTTCATCAAATCACCGGCTTTGAGTTGGCCAGTCAGGTCTTTGGTTACGCCTGCAACCAGAACGACCTTTTCCTCATGGACACTGCCGAGCAGGATCACTGCGCGGCCGAGTTTGTTTTTCAGTTGATCGACCAGCGCCAGCAGCGCCTTGCCATCCTGACCGTCCAGACGCACGGCCAGCACTTTCACGTCCTTGACATCCAGCGCCTGGGCCGACAGATCGTCGCCCGCGGCACTGGCAGCCTTGGCTTGCAACTGCTCGAGTTGCTTCTCCAGCAGACGGTTGCGCTCCAGCACAGCCGACAGCTTGTCGATCAGGTTGTCGCGGCTGCCCTTGACCAGGCTGGCCGCTTCCTTGAGTTGTTCTTCCGCCGCGTTCAAGTAGGCCAGCGCTTGCGCACCGGTGACGGCTTCGATACGACGCACACCCGATGCCACACCGCCTTCGCTGATGATTTTCAGCAGGCCGATGTCGCCGGTACGGTTGGCGTGGATACCGCCGCACAACTCGACGGAGAAATCGCCCATGCTCAGTACACGCACGTTGTCGCCGTATTTCTCGCCGAACAGCGCCATGGCGCCTTTCTGCTTGGCGGTTTCGATATCGGTTTCTTCGGTTTCAACTTCGGAGTTCTTGCGAATCTCGGCGTTGACGATGTCTTCCAGCGCTTTCAGTTGTTCAGGCTTGATGGCTTCGAAGTGACTGAAGTCAAAACGCAGGCGCTGACTGTCGACCAATGAGCCTTTCTGCTGAACGTGATCGCCCAGCACCTGGCGCAATGCAGCGTGCAGCAAGTGAGTCGCGGAGTGGTTCAACGACGTGGCGTGACGCACCTCGGCATCAACGTGGGTCTCGACCGGCGTACCGACGATCAGGCTACCCGAATCCAGGATACCGTGGTGCAGGAATGCACCGCCGGTCTTGGTGGTGTCACGCACGTCGAAACGCGCGCTGCCCGCCTGCAGGTAACCGCAATCACCGACCTGGCCACCGGACTCGGCGTAGAACGGCGTCTTGTCGAGAACGATCACGCCCTCATCGCCTTCGCTCAATACGTCGACCGACTGGCCATCTTTATACAGCGCAACGATTTTTGCCAAACCACGGGTATCGGTGTAGCCGGTGAACTCCGTGGCCACGTCAACCTTGACCAGGCTGTTGTAGTCCATGCCGAAGGAGCTGGCGGAACGGGCACGGACGCGCTGGGCTTCCATCTCACGCTCGAAACCTGCTTCGTCGATGGTCAGGCTGCGCTCGCGAGCGATGTCGCCGGTCAGGTCCATCGGGAAACCGTAGGTGTCGTAGAGTTTGAACACCACGTCGCCCGGCACCACGTCGCCTTTGAGTTCAGCCAGATCCTGCTCGAGGATCTTCAGGCCCTGCTCCAGGGTCTTGGCGAATTGCTCTTCTTCGGCCTTCAGCACGCGTTCGATGTGCGCCTGCTGGGACTTCAGTTCCGGGAAGGCTTCGCCCATCTCGGCAACCAGGGCCGCAACGATCTGGTAGAAGAAGCTGCCCTTGGCGCCCAGCTTGTTACCGTGACGGCAGGCGCGACGGATGATCCGGCGCAGCACGTAGCCGCGGCCTTCGTTGGACGGCAGCACGCCGTCGGCGATCAGGAAGCCGCAGGAACGGATGTGGTCAGCCACGACTTTCAGCGAAGCCTGGGCGTCATTGGTGCAGCCGATGGCCTTGGCCGAAGCGCTCAGCAGGCTCTGGAACAGGTCGATTTCATAGTTCGAGTGAACGTGCTGCAGCACTGCACTGATCCGCTCCAGGCCCATGCCGGTGTCCACCGACGGCGCTGGCAGCGGGTGCAACACGCCATCGGCGGTGCGGTTGAACTGCATGAACACGTTGTTCCAGATTTCGATGTAACGGTCGCCATCTTCTTCCGGCGAGCCCGGTGGGCCACCCCAGATGTCGGCGCCGTGATCGTAGAAAATCTCGGTGCAAGGACCGCACGGGCCGGTATCGCCCATGGTCCAGAAGTTGTCGGAGGCGTACGGCGCGCCCTTGTTGTCGCCGATGCGCACCATGCGCTCGGCCGGAACCCCGATTTCCTTGGTCCAGATGTCGTACGCCTCGTCATCGCTGGCGTAGACGGTGACCCAGAGCTTTTCCTTCGGCAGGTTCAGCCACTTGTCGGACGTCAGGAAGTTCCAGGCGTAGGTGATCGCGTCACGCTTGAAATAATCACCAAAGCTGAAGTTACCCAGCATTTCGAAGAAGGTGTGGTGACGAGCGGTATAACCGACGTTTTCCAGGTCGTTGTGCTTGCCGCCGGCGCGCACGCATTTCTGGCTGCTGACGGCGCGGGTGTACGCGCGCTTTTCCTGGCCCAGGAAGCAGTCCTTGAACTGGTTCATCCCCGCGTTAGTGAACAGCAGGGTTGGGTCGTTGCCCGGAATCAAAGAGCTGGAGGCTACACGGGTGTGGCCTTGCTCTTCGAAGAAGCGAAGGAAGGCTTCACGGATTTCTGCGCTTTTCATTAGGTTCTTCCACGGAGGCTGCGGCCAAAGGCCTGTTCGAAACGTCAACAGACGAAGCGACGGCAAAGGGCCGCATTATATCGGCCCTGCGCGCGGGGTACAGCGTGTTTATACGATAGAAACGCTCAATTGGAGCGCTAACGCTATCACTTGCGCGAAAAGCCGACGAATGTCGCGACGACTTGCTCGATTTGCGCACGGCTGACGTCCATGTGGGTGACCATGCGCAGACGCGCGGCGGCACTGAGCTTGATCCCGCGCTCGGCGGCAAAGGCCTTGATGGCCTCGGCCTGGTCGCCCATCTGCACGTAAACCATGTTGGTCTGCACCGGCTCGACCTCGTAGCCTGCCGCGCGCAGGCCTTCGGCCAGCAACTGTGCGTTCGCGTGGTCGTCGGCCAGGCGCTCTACGTTGTGATCCAGTGCATACAGGCCTGCCGCCGCCAGAATGCCGGCCTGACGCATGCCGCCACCGACCATCTTGCGCAGGCGCCGGGCCTTGCCGATCAGCTCGGCCGAGCCGCACAGCACCGAACCGACCGGTGCACCCAAGCCTTTGGACAGGCACACCGAGACGGAATCGAAATACTGGGTGATTTCCCGGGCATCGACACCCAGTTTCACTGCCGCGTTGTAGAGGCGTGCGCCGTCCAGGTGCAGTTGCAAGCCATGCTCGCGGGTAAAACTGCGCGCCCGCGCCAGATATTCCAGCGGCAGGACTTTGCCTTGCATGGTGTTTTCCAGCGCCAGCAAACGCGTACGGGCGAAATGGAAGTCGTCCGGCTTGATCGCCGCCGCGACCTGCGCCAGGTCCAGCGAACCATCGGCCTGTACTTCCAGCGGCTGTGGCTGGATCGAGCCAAGCACCGCCGCGCCACCCCCTTCGTACTTATAAGTGTGGGCCTGCTGGCCGACGATGTACTCGTCACCGCGTTCGCAACGAGCCATCAACCCCAGCAGGTTGCTCATGGTGCCGGTCGGCACGAACAGTGCCGCGGCAAAACCCAGGCGCCCGGCCAGTTCGGCTTCCAGGTGATTGACCGTCGGATCTTCGCCATACACGTCATCGCCGGTGGCGGCCTTGGTCATTGCCTCGAGCATGCTGGCGCAAGGTTGGGTGACGGTGTCGCTGCGAAGATCGATAACGCTCATGAATCTGGCCTCGGTAAGCAGGGGAAATCCCTTTCAGGAAAGAATTACTGCGGGCATGGCGACGATTAATCAACCCTCGCGTAGGAAAAGGCCGATTAAACCAACGGAAAAGTCGATGACAATCATCCAAAAGGGGTCATGCGCATACCGGAAATATGTGATAAAAACGCTGCGCCGCCACACATTCCGGCGGCAAAAACGTTCTCAGGGCGGGGTGCAACTCCCCACCGGCGGTAATTGCGCACACTGCGCATAGCCCGCGAGCGCTTGGTGACAGCACGGCTTCGGCGGTGCCTGGCAGCAAGGTCAGCAGACCCGGTGTGATCCCGGGGCCGACGGTCATAGTCCGGATGAAGAGAGAACGGGATTGACAACAAAGGGCCGTCCGCCGGCATTCGTGCAAGCGTGCGTACCCTCAGATCCCCTTCGATTCATAACGCCCTGTTTTTCACACAAACAGGAGTCAGAACATGCAACCCACCGCAATCGACAGCAAAAGCAAACACCATCACGGCGAGCGCGTTGCGTTCATCCAGGCCTGTTGGCACAAGGACATTGTCGATCAGAGCCGTAAAGGCTTCGTCGCCGAAATGATTGCCCAGGGTTATCAGGAGTCCGACATCGACTTCTTCGAAGTCGGCGGCGCCTTTGAAATGCCCCTGCACGCCAAGTTGCTGGCCAAGACCGGTCGTTATTCCGGCATCGTCGCGGCAGCCCTGGTGGTAGACGGCGGGATCTACCGACACGAGTTCGTCGCCCAGTCGGTGGTCAGCGGCTTGATGCAGGTACAACTGGAAACCGAAGTGCCGGTGTTCTCGGTGTCCCTGACCCCGCACCACTTCCATGCAGGCGAAGAACACCAGAAGTTCTTTTTCGAGCATTTCCTGCATAAAGGCCAGGAAGCGGCGAAGACCTGTGCGGATACGTTGCTGAAGATCCGTTCGCTGCGTCGCAGTGAGCCGCGTGCGGTAGCGGTCTGAAGTGACCCGGGTGAAGCTTCTGGCTTCACCCAAATCAACTGTGGGAGCGAGCAAGCTCGCTCCCACAGGGTTTTCCCACATTGGTTTTGTGTTGGGCTTAAGCCAGGTTTTCGTCGGTGGTCGGCACGACCAGGATGCCGGCACGCAAACCGTTCTTCACCTTGGGGTTCGGGAAGATGATCCGGGCGCCCTCCTCTTCGATGATCCAGCGGGTGTTGGCGATGTCTTCCGCCAGCAGGTAACCCACTTCCAGTTCCGAAAAGTTCTCGATGTCCGCCGGCAGGTTCAGGCGGAAGCTGTCGCTGTGCTTGATGATTTCCCGCGCCACGCTGTACAGCTGCAAACCGTCCAGTGCCGCTTCAGTCAGTTCCGGCTCGGTGCCCTCGATGATCTGTTTGAGGCGCTTCTCCAGCAGCGAGACGTTGACCCCGGCGTTCTGACCGAATGGCCGCGCCTTGCCCAACTCCAGGGTAAAGGCCTCGGCACCCAGCTTGTCGTAGGTGTAGGCGCTGAAGACGATCGACGGCTTGTTCTGCAACAGCACCGCTTCCATGCCGGCGGCGCGCAGGCGCGCCAGTTCCTGACGCGAATGCTGGCGGTCTTCCTTCCACGGGTACAAGGCGAACTGCTCGATTTTCGAACCACGAATCGCCGTGTGCAGGTCGTAATGCAGACGCTGACGATCCGGCAGGCTGAAGAAACTGGCGGCCAAACGCTCCAGTTCACAGGCGCGCAGGGCTTCGGAACCGCTGCTTTGTTCGTGACGGCCATTGAACAGCCGATTGACGTCCTGCTCGACAAAACGCTCGCCTTTGCGAATCGCTTCGGGGTTACCGAACAGGAACAGAATACGTGCGCGCGGCTTCAGATCACCGCGGGCAATGTCGTGCAACAGGCGATCGAGCAACTCGATCGGCGCTGTTTCGTTGCCGTGGATCCCCGCCGACAGCAGCAGGTCCAGGCCATTGTCACGCGCTTCAGGTGGCCGGACTTCCAGCGCACCTTCGCTCAACCAGCGCATGCGCACGCCTTCGACAGTCAGTTGAGTCTTCTCCGCCGGTTCGCGGCCGGCGAGGGTCAGTTCAAGCAGTTTGCCGAGGGCGAGCATAGAGCGGTTTCCTTAGTGGTCGTGGTTGCAATCCGGGCCGTGAACGTGATCCTCGTCGTCGCCGAGTTCAGCGGGTTCCATCTCCAGTTGCAGACTTACCAGATTAGTCGCCAATGGGCGCAACAGCAGGTTTGCGTATTCGGCGTCGCCTTCTTCGACGTCCACGCCGATCAACAGTTGGCCGCGGCCGTCCTGCTGGATCCACAGCTCTTTACCTTGCCACAGGACCGCGACGCGGGTGCAGGACGTCTCCAGTTGCGTGCCGTCGGTGTCTTCAAGGATCAGCTGCAGGGTATCGCTCATGTCTTTACGCTCTCGTTTGAGATGAAGCAGCGCGCTGCCGTAGAAGGCGGCGCGCCGCCGATCAATTGATCTGGAATGGATAAACCGCGCCCAGTTTAAGGATTTGCGTCAGTTCATCCAGTGCCGTCCGGCACTCAAGCAGCAATTGCGGGTCCGCCAGATCGTTTTCGGTCATGCGGTCGCGGTAGTGCTTCTCGACCCATTCGGTCAGTGTGCCGTACAACGGCGCCGTCATGATAACCCCTTGATTGACGGCCGCCAGCTCGGTTTCGTTGAGTGCGACGCGCAACCGCAGGCAAGCCGGGCCACCGCCGTTCTGCATGCTCTGCTTGAGATCGAAGACTTTCACTTCGCGGATCAGGCCGCCGGAGCTGGTCAAACCCTGCAAGTATTGCCAGACACGCTCGTTGCCACGGCATTCTTCCGGCACGATCAACAGCATGGAGCCGTCAGGACGCGACAGCAGCTGGCTATTGAACAGGTAGGAACGAACGGCATCTTCCACGCTTACTGCGGAACGCGGTACGCAGACTGACTGAAATTTCCCACCGGCTTTGGCGAGTTTGCTCTGCAATTCAGCGAGCATCTTCTCGGTGTCGAGGAACGCGTCCTCGTGATAGAACAGCACTTCGCCGTTACCGACCGCAATCACGTCGTTGTGGAACACACCCTGGTCGATCACCGACGGGTTCTGCTGGGCGTAGACCACGCCGTCATCGCTCAAACCGTGCAGACGGGCAACGGCCTGGGACGCTTCGAGAGTCTGGCGCGCCGGGTACTTCTGCGGTGCCGGGTAGCGGGTGTCGAACGCGCTGCGGCCGAACACGAAGAACTCGACACCGGCTTCGCCGTATTCACGGCAGAAACGCGTGTGGTTGGCCGCGCCTTCGTCACCGAACTGCGCCACGGCCGGCAAGGCCGCGTGGTGGGCGAAGTGTTTCTGGTCAGCGAACATCGCCCCCAGCACGCGGCTGGTGGTCGGGTGTTCGATGCTGCGGTGGTATTTGCAGTTGAGGTTGGCGGCGGTGAAATGCACGCGGCCATCAGCCGTGTCGGCGCTAGGGCTGACGGTAGCGGCGTTGGCCACCCACATGCTCGAGGCCGAGCAACTGGCCACCAGCAGCGGCATCGCGTCTTTGGCAGCGCGCTCGATCACTTCAGCATCGGTGCCGCCAAAACCCAGGCGACGCAGTGCGGCCACATCCGGGCGCTCTTGCGGTGCCAGTACGCCTTGCTGGAAACCCATTTCCATCAGCGCTTTCATCTTTGCCAGGCCTTGCAGCGCCGCTTCCTTGGGGTTGGAAGACTGCTGACTGTTGCTCTGGGACGCGACGTTGCCGTAGGACAGGCCGCCGTAGTTATGGGTCGGCCCCACTAGACCGTCAAAATTGACTTCATAGGATTTCATCAGCGAGGCTCCACGAGAATCTGTTGTTATAGGCTTCAGTAACTAACTGTTCAGTGCGACCGAGGCGTGGCCTTCGCGAGCAGGCTCGCTCCCACAGGTTTTGCATAATCCCTGTGGGAGCGAGCCTGCCCGCGAATGGGCGTTACGCCATTTTCACGCCAGGCGTAAGGGCCGACGGCATCACCAGGCTCGGCGTTTCCAGCGAGGCCACCGGGTACGCGCAATAATCCGCCGCGTAGTAGGCGCTGGCGCGGTGGTTGCCCGAGGCGCCGACACCGCCGAATGGCGCGCTGCTTGCGGCACCGGTCAGCTGCTTGTTCCAGTTGACGATACCGGCACGGCTTTCCAGCCAGAATTGCTGGTAACGCGCTTCGGAGTCCGACAGCAGACCGGCGGCCAGACCGTAGGCGGTGTCGTTGGCTTCAGCGATCGCTGCTTCAAAATCAGCGTAGCGGATCACCTGCAGCAACGGGCCGAACAGTTCTTCGTCAGGACGATCGGCAACGGCGCTCACGTCCAGGATGCCCGGGGTCAGCAAGGCCGATTGAGCCTGAGGCTGAGTCATTTCCAGCAGCGCCACAGCGCCGTTGGCCAGCAGGTGCTCCTGAGCATCCATCAACGCTTTTGCCGCGCCAAGGGAAACCACCGAGCCCATGAACGGCGCCGGTTGCTGATCGAAAGCACCGACCTCAATGGTCGAGCTGACCGCCACCAGGCGCGCCAGCAACGTGTCACCCCAGGCACCTTGCGGCACCAGCAAGCGACGGGCACAGGTGCAACGCTGGCCGGCGGAGATGAACGCCGACTGAATGATGGTGTACACCGCGGCATCGAGGTCAGCGACCTGATCAACCACCAGCGGGTTGTTACCGCCCATTTCCAGCGCGAGGATCTTGTCCGGACGACCGGCGAATTGCTGGTGCAGGTGATTGCCGGTGCGGCTGGAACCGGTGAAGAACAGCCCGTCGATGCCTGGGTTCGCCGCCAGGGCGATGCCGGTTTCGCGAGCGCCTTGCAGCAGGTTCAATACGCCGGCCGGCAGGCCAGCCTCGATCCAGCACTTGACCGTCAACTCGGCGACTTTCGGTGTCAGTTCGCTTGGCTTGAACAGCACGCTGTTACCGGCCAGCAGTGCCGGAACGATGTGGCCGTTCGGCAGGTGACCCGGGAAGTTGTAAGGACCAAACACCGCGACCACACCGTGGGGCTTGTGGCGCAGCACAGCGGTGGCATCGCCCAGCGGGCCGCTCTTCTCGCCGGTACGCTCGCGGTAGCTCTGCACCGAGATCGCGATCTTGTTGACCATGCTGGTTACTTCGGTCGCGGCTTCCCAAAGGGGTTTACCGGTCTCTTCACCGATGGTGCGGGCCAGTTCGTCCGCATGGTTTTTCAGCGCGGCGGCAAAGGCTTCCAGCACCGAGATACGTTCTTCCAGGGTACGCCGTGCCCAGCCAGGGAACGACTGACGCGCCGCTTGCACAGCCGACTCGACCTGAGCGGCGGTGGCGCCAACGCCGGACCACAGCACCTGCTGGGTCACCGGGTTCAGCGACTCGAAGGCTTCGCCCTGACCTGCCAGCCATTCACCTGCGATGTAAAGCGACTTCATTATTTCGACTCCCGAGCTGCGGACAACGCCACGGCGCGCACTTGATCGCCAGCGTTGAGTTGAAGACGTTTGGCGGTCTGCGGATCGACCACCAGGGTGCCGGCGGCCAGACGTGCCGGCGCAGCAGTGATCCGGCAGTCCTCTCGCTTGCGGTTGTGAATGATGAATGGCGTGGCATCGTCACCCGGCGTGCCGACGGCCAGCACCAGTGCCTGGCTGTCACGCACGGCGCGGATCTTGCCGGTTTCGCACTCGATGGCCGGGCCTGCGTCGAAGATATCGACGTAGCCCTGGTAGCTGAAACCTTCGCTCTTGAGCATGGCCAGCGCCGGCTCGGTGTCCGGGTGAACCTGACCGATCACGTTGCGCGCATCCGGCGACAGGAAGCAGGTGTACAGCGGGAATTTCGGCATCAGCTCGGCGATGAACGCCTTGTTGCCCACGCCGGTCAGGTAATCAGCCTGGCTGAATTCCATCTTGAAGAAGTGCCGGCCCAGGCTTTCCCAGAACGGCGAGCGCCCGGCCTCGTCGGAAACCCCGCGCATTTCGGCAATGATCTTGTTGCCGAACAGTTGCGGAAACTCGGCGATGAACAGCATCCGCGCCTTGGACAGCATGCGGCCGTTGAGGCCACTGCGGTAATCGGCGTGCAGGAACAGCGAGCACAGCTCGGAGTTGCCGGTCAGGTCGTTGGCCAGGAACAGCGTCGGGATCTCACGATAGATGTTCAGCTCTTGCGAAGCGCTGACCGTCAGACCGACCCGGAAGTTGTACCAGGGCTCACGCAGGCCGACGGCGCCGGCAATGGCGGAAATACCCACCACGCGAGCGTCGTCATCTTCGAGCACGAACAGGTAGTCCGCATCGCCCCGCCCGGCTTCGCCGCGAAAGGTCTTCTCGGCCCAGCCGACCCGATGGGCCAGCCGCTCTTCGTTGGCCGGCAAGGTGGTCAGGCCGGTGCCGGTGCTGCGGGCCAGTTCGATCAGAGCGGGTAAATCGCTGCTGCGTACGGGACGAACGATCATGCTATCTCCTCAAACGGGCCGCTTGCGCCACCCGTGAAACTTCGCTGCTTTCTAAACAAGCAATCAGGCCAGGCCGCTGTCAAACCGCGACCAGGCGCACGCTGGCACCCTCGCCAACGCCCAGGGCTTCGGCCGCTTCCAGGTCCAGGGTCACTGGTTTGCCTGGCGCGTAATCGAGCTCGAGCATCACTGCGCGGTAATCCTGCAACTGGGCATTGGCAACCAGATACTGGCGACCGACGCCTTTGACCGGCTCGCCGATCTTCACCGGCACCACGCGGCTCTGGGCGATCGAACGGATCCCCGAGACACGGGCATGCAGGGTCGGGCCACCGTCGAAGATGTCGATGTAGTGATCGGTCTCGAAACCTTCGCGCATCAGGATGTCGAAGGTGATCTGCGCCCGCGGATGCACCTGGCCCATGGCTTCTTGAGCGGAGTCCGGCAGCAGTGGCACGTAGATCGGGTAATGCGGCATCAGTTCGGCGAGGAACGTACGGCTTTTCAGCCCGCACAGACGCTCGGCTTCGGCGTAGTTGAGGTCGAAGAAGTTGCGACCGATGGCATCCCAGAAAGGCGAGTCGCCGTTTTCATCGCTGTAACCGACGATCTCGGTCACCACGGAATCGGCAAAACGCTCCGGATGGCTGGCCACGAACAGCAAACGGCCACGGGAGTTGAGCTCCGACCACGGCGACCCCACCAGCTCGCGCTGCACGTAGAAACTGGTCAGCAAGCTGTTGCCGGTCAGGTCATGGCACTGCGAGAGCACGTGGATTTTGTTGTGAATCTTCAGCTCGCGGGAAGCGTGCACGAAGGTTTCGTTGCGGAAGCTGTAGAACGGCTCGGAGTAACCGGCCGACGCCACGATGGCCGAGCAACCGACCAGCTTGCCGGTAGCGGAGTCTTCGAGGACGAAGAAATAGCTTTCCTCACCGTTGAAACTCACTTCGGCGGCGAACGAGGCTTCGCTTGCGGCGATCTTGTCACTCAGGCGCTCAACGTCATCCGGCAAGGAAGTGACACCAATCGGACTGTCCGCAGCCAGACGCTGTACCTCGCCCAGATCAGCCATTTGCGCGGGGCGCATCACCAGCATGGTGTCACTCCTTAATCTCAGAACTTACAGAAAAAAAATCCCGGGCCATCTCCGCAGGAGACTGTGGGAGCGGGCTTGCTCGCGAAAGCGCTGGGTCAGACAGCAAAAATGTTGACTGATACACCGTTTTCGCGAGCAAGCCCGCTCCCACATTTGATCCGGCCCGGAACAAAAATTGGGTTCGACGCCTGAAAGGTCAGGCGTCGACGGGTCTATCAGGCTTGCGTCAGTTTTGCTGCGGCACGTTCGAAGCGGTCCAGACCGGCATCGATATCGGCGTCTTCCACCACCAGGCTCGGGGCGAAACGCACCACGTCCGGGCCGGCTTGCAGGACCATCAGGCCTTCTTGCTCAGCGGCGTTGAAGATGTCCTTGGCCTTGCCTTTCCAGGCATCGCTCAAGACGCAACCGATCAACAGGCCCATGCCACGAACCTTGGTGAACAGGCCGTACTTCTCGCCGATCTGCTCAAGGCGGGCCTTGAACTTGTCGTGCTTGGCGTTGACACCGGCCAGCACCTCAGGCGTGTTGATCACGTCGATCACCGCTTCCGCGACAGCGCACGCCAGCGGGTTGCCGCCGTAAGTGGTGCCGTGGGTGCCGACGACCAGGTGCTTGGCCAGGTCTTCGGTGGTCAGCATCGCCGCGATCGGGAAACCACCGCCCAGGCTCTTGGCGCTGGTCAGGATGTCCGGGATCACGCCGTAATGCTGGTAGGCGAACAGATGGCCGGTACGGCCCATGCCGGTCTGCACTTCGTCGAAGATCAGCAGCGCGTTGTGCGCGGTACAGAGCTCGCGGGCACCTTGCAGGTATTCCAGTTCAGCCGGGATCACACCGCTTTCGCCCTGGATCGGTTCCAGTACCACGGCGCAAGTCTTGTCGGAAATGGCGGCTTTCAGCGCAGCCAGATCGTTGTACGGCACGTGGGTGATGCCGGTGATTTTCGGGCCGAAACCGTCGGAGTACTTCGACTGGCCACCGACGTTCACGGTGAACAGGGTACGGCCGTGGAAGCTGTTGAGCGCGGCGATGATCTCGTACTTCTCGCTGCCGAAACGGTCGAAACCGACACGACGGGCCAGCTTGAAGGCGGCCTCGTTGGCTTCGGCGCCGGAGTTGCAGAAGAAGGCGCGGTCGGCAAAGGTGGCGTCGACCAACTTGTGGGCCAGGCGCAGGGCCGGCTCATTGGTGAACACGTTGGACACGTGCCACAGCTTGTTCGCCTGCTCGGTCAAGGCGCCGACCAGCGCCGGATGCGCGTGACCCAAGACGTTAACGGCGATCCCGCCGGCGAAGTCGATCAGCTCGCGGCCGGACTGGTCCCAAACGCGGGAACCGGCGCCACACACAGGAATGAATGCGGCAGGCGCATAGTTGGGAACCATTACCTGATCGAAATCGGCGCGTTGTACCGCAGCGTGCTCAACGGACATCGGAGTCTCCTGAAGAGAAAACACTCGCCTGAAACTGGCGAGCTTGGTGAGGATTGTAAGGACAGTTTTCAGCCCGGCCTTGCCGCCAAGCGACAACTTCTTATAGCGCAAACCCCGGATTTTCCCGGGTTTACGGCAATGCGACATATAGGGTCGCAAAGGCGCAGTTTAACTGGCGGCGGGCGTTTGCGGCAGGCTTGCTGTGTTGTAACTCTTGCCAATGGTCCGAGTGCGGTAGATATGTACCGCACAGCGTCCAGCTTCGCGGGTTTTCCTAGTGGCCTTTCAAAGCCAACGGCCACTGACCCGATGATTACCGAATCTACTACCACTATTGCCTCTGACGCTTTCAGGCCGGACGCTCATTTCCAGCATCTGCAGAATGTCATCCCCTCCTGGCTCCGTCAGGCGGCGCCCCACAGACGTGGGGCACTGCGCAACATTACCCCCGCCCTGCCCGCCGGGCTAAGGGCCGCGTCGAAACATCACCACACCGAACTCGCCCGGTTGATCGCCCGCCAGGTCGCCAGCCAGAACCAGGTCGACAAGGCGCTGGCCAACCTGCAGAACCCCGCGGATTTCGCCGAACCGCTGCTCAAGGCCGAACTCAAACGCCGCTTCGGTCTGGATGTGAATGTGCGCGAAACGTTTTTGCGCCTCTACATGCCTGATCACCTACCGTGGTTAAGGCTGAAGTCGGGCGCTGCGCGCACCTGGACGGTATCGCTGCTGGACGCCGCACTGCACAATTTCGAAAGTGCCGAGACCCGCGCCGATGCCTTCGAGCCCGCCTCGACTTACATCACCGCGCCGTCTTCCAACGGGCAATTCCTGACCTTGCCGCAGATCCTGGAAAAAATGCCTGTCACGGTATTTACCGGCATGTGCCGGGAGCTGGACATTGGCCAGCGCTATAAAACCTATCTGGAAGACAACCTGGCCATTGGCAACCCAGTGGACTCGGCACTCCTGCAAGGGAAAATCCGCGACAGCCAGAAATCCGCAATCACCGCTGCATTGCACCTGGCGCAGATGCAAAACCTCCTGGGCAGCGGCACCCACAGCCTGATTCTCGGCCTGCTCGACAACCTGCCGCATCTGCGCCTGCACAAGCAGCCATGGCGCTATCATGACCTGACGATCCTCAACGCGCGCCTGACCGGCATCCTGTTGTTTGCCCCGGACCTGGAGCGCGCCCGGGAAGTGGTTCGTGTGGTGGCTTACATACCGGGCGACCCCGAACAGCCGATCAAGGAATACCCCTCGTCTGCGGCCTTCGCCGAGGAACTGGGCCGGCGCCTATGCGACCCCGCCTATCAACAGTTTTTCAGCCGCTTCATTAACCATGAGGATCGCGGTTACTTTTTCGCACAGCTGAACCAGCTGCTTGTCCCGATCACCTGGCAACCGATTCAGCCAGGCGATTCTCGTCCGACCTGGCGGGAACAACCCAACCCGCGCGCGGATCTGCAGATCGTGGCAACGCCTGTCACAGGAGAACTGTGGACTCACCTCTACCAGAGCAAGCTCAACAAGATCCTCAACGATGCGCGAGTGATCGCGGTGTCCACTGCAACGGTCGACCAGAAAGCCCGCTGGGCGCTGTGGGACTCTTTCACGGAAATTGCCTCGGCACTGCTGAACATCGCCGCTTTCGTGGCACTGCCGTTCGTGCCGTTTCTCGGCGAGCTGATGCTGGGCTACATGGCCTACCAGTTGCTCGACGAAACCTTCGAAAGCGTGGTCGATTGGGCCGAGGGGCAAAGTCGCGAGGCCTTCGGGCACTTGATGGGGGTGGTGGAGTCCGCGGTGCAACTGGGGACCTTTGCCGCAGGGGGTGCGATCGCCGCCGGCGAATTTCGCTCGGTATTGCCCCGGGAGATCGTTGAATTCATCGACCGCTTCAATACGGTAAAACGGCCAAACGGTGACACCCGCTACTGGCAGCCCGACCTGACCGGCTATGAACACCCTGCGGTGTTACCCAAGGATGCAAAACCGGATGAACTGGGGCTGCACCCGCATCAGGGCAAAAAACTGCTGCCCCTGGAAAACAAGCACTACGCCGTGAGCAAGGACCCGCTAACCGGCGAGTACCGCATCGACCACCCCACCCGCCCTGACGCCTATAAACCACAACTGCAACACAACGGCAGCGGTGCCTGGCAAACCGAACTCGACCAGCCGTTGAGCTGGGACCAGGCCACCGTATTGCACCGTGTCGGTCCAGACATGCAGCGATTTCCAGCCAGCACCCGCGAGCGCATCCTCAACATCAGCGGCAGCCACGAAGATGTCCTGCGCAAGATGCACGTGAATGCCGGACAGGTGCCACCGCTATTGGCCGACACACTCAAACGCTTCAGGATCGATCAGGCCATACAAACCTTTATCGATCAGATTGGCAGTGACCAACCGGAACACTTCCTCAAGGCGGATCCGGTGACGCAGCTGGAACTGCTCAATGAAAACGGCTACTGGCCAGCAGACAAAGGCCTGCGACTGATAGACGACAACGCGCAAACCCTTTGGCAAAGCCCGGCGCCCGATGTGCCCATCGTGCAAATCGATACCGCCCGCCTCACCGACGGCGACCTGCTGAAAACCTTTCTCCTGACCCTGTCGGACAGCGAAGCCAGAACGCTGATGGGCGAAGAATTCGGCCACCCCTCTCCTGGCCTTGAAAACCGGACGCAGCGGTTGCGCCAGATACTCGCGCGGCTTGCCAAACAAAAACGGCAAAGCCTGTTCGAGCAGTGTTACCGCAGACTCGAACGTGGCGCTCGCGCAGCCATACAAGTGGTCATGGATGCCGAGCCCGGACTGCCACGCAGCGTTGCACAAGCGATTGTGGACACAGCAAACGATCTGGAACTGCAGCAGCTAAAAAACGCAACCGTTGCCCCTCGCCTGGCCGAGCTGAGCCGGGAGGCCAGATTGCAAGTACGCGTGACACGCGCCTACGAGGGGCTTGATTTGCCATCGACCGAGAACAACCTCGACACCGACCGGCTGGCCTTGCACACCCTGGAAAAACTGCCGGGCTGGACGGGACAGCTACGGCTGGAAATCCGCCAGTATGCCCATGAGGGTCTCCTGATCGACAGCGTTGGCAGTGTCGACGCGCCTCTGCGTAAAGTGCTGGTACTCAAAGAAGAAGGCTCGTATCAGGCGTTCGATCATGACGGCGAAGAACTCAGCGGTATGGGCTCGCTATACACCTGCCTGCTACAGGCCATGCCGGACAGCGAACGTACTGCCTTGAATCTTCATATCGGTGAAGGTGAACGGCTCAAGCAGTTGATTCGCCAGCACGCCTTGAACCGTGATGCATTGCGCGCGCTGCTGATTCAACACCCCAACCTCAAACCCACCTACGACCCCAAGGTGATGCGCTTGCTCGGTGGCAGTGACGGGTATCGTCGAATGCCAGGCAACACACCCACCTTGCAAACCCGGGCTCAGACACTGTTTCCCCATCTGTCCGCCGAAGAGCTCGACGCCTTCGTCGAACGCCTGCAACTGCATCCCAGCGGACCGCGGGCAGAGCTGAGTCGGCTCATGGCTCAACATGCGCAACTGCTGGAGACGCTTTCTTCCTGGCGCGATGAAATTCCGCTGTTCATTCCAGACACACAAATCAGGATCACTCCCGAGCAGTTCGCTGCGCAAAAGCAGGCCCGCCATCAATTCACCATCAATCTGGCGGACTGTTGGCGACAGCAATGGACCGTTGCCGACCCCCCCCTTGAAACGGCCGACTTCAACTTCTTCCAACCCATCATCGGCCAATTGCCGACCCTGAGCACCGACTTCAGCGGCGTGACAATGCTGACCCTGGAAGGCAGTAGCGCCACACGGGGCGTGCATGAGTTTCTGCGCAGTTTTACCGGTTTACGCATCCTGAAACTGCGCAACTTCAACCTTGGCCGCTTGCCGGACACCGTGCCATCGCTGCAACTCGAAGAACTCATTCTGAGCAATTGCGCGATCACCCTCAGCCCCGAAAGCCAGCTCGGACTCTCAGGCCTGCATCGGTTGACCACTCTGGACTTGTTCAACAACCCCTTGGGCCTGACACCCGATGTCGGCAGCATGCCCGATTTGAATTACATCGATTTATCGCAGACGCGCATCGCTGATCTACCGACTAACCTACTGACTCGTCCGCGCCTGCGCACCGCTTTGCTCAATGACAACCAGATCAAGGAGTTGCCCGGCGCCCTGTTCACATTGCAACAAAGCACCCAAGAGGGCTTCGACCTGAGCAACAACCCGTTTTCAAGCGCAACCCGTGAACGCCTCAAACAGCACTTCCAGCAGACCCGTCAAGACTTCGGTATCTACGCCGAAGAAGCAGATATCCTCCGCGCGCAGGCGCTGTACCCCTGGATGGACCAGGAAGATGCCAGCAAATTCGTCTACAAACTGCCCGGGACCCTGATTGAGGGGCGAGTCGAACTGACACGCCTGGAGGCAGAACTTGCCACCCTGGAGAACGACCTGTCCGCCTGGACCGTCGATATCCCTGCCGTCCACCCTCACAGCAATCAACCGTTCACTGCGCAGCAACTGCAGATCGAACATTCGACGCGGAACGCCTTCAGAGAGTCCGTACTGCGCTGCTGGCACCGGGAAACCGATCTGGATGATTTCAACGGTTCGCTACAAGCGATTACCTATGATCTGAGTCTGGACACACGGATTACCGGAAACCTGCCGACACTGAGCGCAGATTTCAGCCATGTTTCCCTGGTTTACCTGAGTAGCGAGAGCGGCCTGACCACAGGTGTCACGGGGTTCCTGGAGCGCTTCCCCAAACTCAAGACCCTCGTAATCATTGACTTCAGGCTGGGCGATATCCCGGAGGCGATCTTCCGGATGAGCGATTTGAAGTCGCTCAATCTCCTCGACTGCAACATCACCCTGACCCCGCAGTCGGTCCTGAACCTGGCCGAGATGGCCCACCTGGAATTCATCGACTTGAGAAACAATCCGCTGGGGCTGACTCCGGATATCAGCCAGATGGCGGACCTGACGACCCTGCAACTGGACAACTGCGGGCTCACCGAATTACCTGCTGGACTGTTGCAGCTCAAGAGCCTGGAAACCGTAGACCTGAGCGGTAACGCGATCAGCCGGATACCCACCGACATCCTCGAGCTGCCGCTGGAGGTCGCCGAAAGCATCAGCCTGCGGGGTAATCCGCTCTCTGAAGAAAGCCTGCAAATTCTGCTTGAGTACTTCAGGCTGACCAGCGTCGACTTCGGAGTTCAGGAGGTAATCGAACGGGCAGAAATGGAAGTGTCCTCTTCCGGTGAGACTGATCCGGACGAGTGATCGCCATCAGGCGCGGATCAACCGCGCTCCGGCGGCACCGATGACAATTCGAACGGGCTGCTGCTGCGCCGCTGGTTGCGATCTTCCCGCGGCGTGGCACCGAAGAAGTTGCGATAGGCGCTGGAGAAATGCGGCCCCGAGGAGAAGCCACAGGACAAGCCGATCTGGATGATCGACTTGCTGGTTTGCATCAACATCTGCCGGGCCTTGTTCAGGCGCAGTTCCAGGTAGTACTGGCTCGGCACGCGGTTGAGGTATTGCTTGAAGATCCGCTCCAGTTGCCGACGGGACACGCACACGTGCTGGGCGATTTCGTCGGTGGTCAGCGGCTCTTCGATGTTGGCTTCCATCAGCAGCACGGCTTGTGTGAGCTTCGGATGGCTGGAACCGAGGCGGTTCTGCAACGGAATACGCTGGCGTTCACCGCCTTCGCGGATGCGCTCGACTACCAGTTCTTCGGAGACCGCACCGGCCAGTTCCGCACCATGGTCGCGGGCCAGCACCGCCAGCAACAAGTCGAGCACCGACATGCCGCCGCACGCCGTCAGGCGATCGCGATCCCAATCGAACAGGTGGCTGGTGGCGATGACCTTCGGAAAACGCTCGGCGAAATCGTCCTGCCAGCGCCAATGCACGGCCGCGCGATAACCGTCGAGCAAGCCCAGCTGTGCCAGCGGGTAAACACCGGCAGACAGACCGCCGATCACGCAACCGGAACGCACCAGTTGCTTGAGCGCACTGCTGAGCGCCGGCGCCAGTGCGGTCGGTGGTTCGTCAGCGAGCAGGAACAGTTTCTGGAAGTTCTCGAGCTTGCCGGTCCACGCTTCACCCGGCAATTGCCAGGCGCTTTCGGCCGGCGGTTCGGCCTGCAGGAACGACAACTCGTAAACCACGTCCGGATGCACACGCTGGGCAACACGCAAGGCCTCCTCAGCCAGCGCAAGCGTCAGTGCTTTAGTGCTGGGCCAAATCAGGAAACCAATTCGATGGGCAGTCATGGTGGGCAATCCGAAGCGAAAACAGTGTTAGAAGCCAGAAGCGGCTGCAACCAAATTAGACCATCTGGCGCGCGCTGCGCAGCATGGCCTAATTTGGTGCGTAACGGGAGCGATTACTTCAGGCTACCCGAGAGGAATTGCTGCAGACGCTCGGATTGCGGGTTCACCAGCACTTCGCGCGGGTTGCCGCTTTCTTCGACCACACCTTGGTGCAGGAACACCAACTGGTTCGACACTTCACGGGCGAAGCCCATTTCGTGGGTCACCACGACCATGGTCCGGCCTTCCTGGGCCAGGGCCTGCATGACTTTCAGCACATCGCCGACCAGTTCCGGATCGAGGGCCGAAGTCGGTTCGTCGAACAACATCACCTCAGGTTCCATCGCCAGCGCACGGGCAATCGCCACGCGCTGCTGCTCGCCGCCGGACATGTGGCCAGGGTAAGCATCCTTGCGATGAGCAACGCCTACCTTGTTCAGGTAGTGCTCGGCCTTGTCGCGAGCCTCGGCTTTGGACATGCCCAGCACATGCACCGGCGCTTCCATGATGTTTTCCAGCGCGGTCATGTGCGACCACAGGTTGAAATGCTGGAACACCATCGACAGGCGCGAACGCATGCGTTGCAGCTGTTTCGGGTCGGCAGCCTTGAGCGCGCCGTCCTTGTTCGCCACCAGCTTCAGCTCTTCGTTGTTGAGCAGGATCTTGCCCGCGTGCGGCTGCTCCAGCAGGTTGATGCAGCGCAGGAAAGTACTTTTGCCGGAGCCACTGGAACCGATGATGCTGATCACATCGCCGGCTGCCGCTTTCAGGGACACGCCCTTGAGCACTTCGTGACTGCCATAGCGTTTATGCAGGTCTTGGACTTCAAGTTTGTACATGCTGTCGGTTCTCACAAAAACAGTCAGTCAGTGGTATTCAGTGCTTGCGCGGGGCCAGGTAGCCCAGCCAGCGGCGCTCGGCCATCTTGAACAGTTTCACCAGGATGAAGGTCAGGCACAGGTAGAACACGCCGGCGGTGATGTACGCCTCGAACGGCAGGTAGAACTGGGCGTTGACCGTGCGCGCGGCACCGGTGATGTCGATCAGGGTCACGATGGACGCCAGACTGGTGGTCTGCAGCATCATGATCACTTCGTTGCTGTACTGCGGCAGCGCCCGGCGCAAGGCCGACGGCAGCAGGATGCGCTTGTACATCTTGACCCGCGACATGCCCATGGCCCTGGCCGCTTCGATCTCGCCGTTCGGTGTAGCGCGCAGGCTGCCGGCGATGATTTCGGCGGTGTAGGCGCTGGTGTTGATCGCAAACGCCAGGCACGCACAGAACGTTGCGCTGGACAGCCACGGCCAGAGGAAGCTTTCACGCACCGCTTCGAACTGCGCCAGACCGTAGTAGATCAAGAACAGCTGCACCAGCATCGGCGTGCCGCGGATCACGTAGGTGTAGAGCCAGGCCGACATGTTGACGACCGCGTTTTTCGAGACGCGCATCAAACCCAGCGGCAAGGCGCACAGCAAGCCGAAGAACAGCGACAGCGCGAGCAGTTTAAGGGTGGTCACCAGGCCGCCGAGGTACAGCGGCAAGGCCTCCCAAATGACGTTGTAGTCGAAGATCATAGATCAGCCGCCCTTACGCCTACCGAGTAGCGCTTCTCAAGGTGACGCAATGCCAGCAACGACACACTGGTGATCACCAGGTACATCGCGGCTACTGCGAGGAAGAAGGTGAAAGGCTCGCGGGTGGCATCGGCCGCCTGCTTGGCCTTGAACATCATGTCTTGCAGACCCACCACCGAAATCAGCGCGGTAGCCTTGGTCAATACCAGCCAGTTGTTGGTAAACCCCGGAATCGCCAGACGAATCATCTGCGGCACCAACACCCGGAAGAACACCTGAAAACTGCTCATGCCGTAAGCCATGCCGGCTTCGGCCTGACCTTTGGGGATCGCCATGAAGGCGCCACGGAAGGTTTCCGACAGGTACGCACCGAAGATGAAGCCCAAGGTGCCGATACCGGCCGCCAACGGGTTCAGGTCGATGTACTCGTCAAAGCCGAGCAACGGTGCAACGCGGTTGAGCAGGTCCTGGCCGCCGTAGAAAATCAGCAGGATCAGCACCAGGTCGGGAATACCGCGGATCACCGTGGAATACAGGTCGCCCAGCCAGGCCAGCCAGCGCACCGGCGACAGGCGCAGTGCCACGCCGATCAGGCCCAGAACGATGGCCATGGCCATGGACGACAAGGCGAGCTGAAGCGTCAGCCAAGCGCCATCGAGGATGACAGCCCCGTAGCCTTTCAACATGATTCAGGTCCTCGAAAGTAGGATGAAAAAATGGCGCAAACCTCAGAGATCCTGTTGCTTGCGCCATTTCGGACTTGTCGCAGAGACGTGTTACTTGCCGTAGATATCGAAGGCGAAGTATTTGTCCTGGATTTGCTTGTACTTGCCGTTCTCGCGAATGGTCGCGATGGCTGCGTTGAGCTTGTCCAGCTCAGCCTTGTCACCCTTGCGAACCGCAATACCTACGCCGTCACCGAAGTATTTGACGTCGGTGAACGCAGGGCCGACGAACGCGAAACCTTTACCGGCGTCGGTTTTCAGGAAACCGTCATCCAAAAGCGTAGCGTCTGCCACGGTGCCGTCGAGGCGGCCGGCGGCCACGTCGAGGTAAATTTCGTTCTGCGAACCGTAAGGCTTGATCTCGGCACCCAGCGGGGCCAGGACTTCGCGGGCGAAACGCTCGTGGATCGAACCACGTTGCACACCGATGTTCTTGCCCTTGAGCTCGGTCAGGCCTTCGCTGACCTGAGTGCCTTCCTTCATGACCAGGCGAGCCGGGGTGTTGTAGTACTTGTTGGTGAAGTCCACAGACTTCTTGCGATCTTCAGTGATCGACATGGACGACAGGATCGCGTCGATCTTGCGCACTTTCAGTGCCGGGATCAGGCCGTCGAACTCTTGCTCGACCCAAACGCACTTGGTCTTCATCTCTTCACACAGTGCATTGCCGATGTCGTAGTCGAAACCAACGATGCTGCCGTCTGGCGCTTTCGACGCGAACGGAGGGTAAGCCGCCTCGATACCGATTTTCAGAGGTTTTTCATCGGCGAAGGTTGGCATGGACAGCACGGACAGTGCCAGGGCGCCAAGCAGCACGAGTTTCTTCATCTTGGGACTCCATCGGTAAAGGGCAAAAACGGCAGAGTGAGCAACAGCCCAATATGCGAGTGAGTGGAACCGGAAAGCAGTGCTGCGTCCTGGGAAGCGGGTGTTGAAATTCAACACGAGCAACGACGAGCGAGTGATCGGCATTCTAACGACAGGCCCGAGGCCGATATTTCTTCAATGCGACAACTAATTACAGAAGCACCGAGAAAGCCGTTTTAGCGCGTTGACAGCCCTGCAAAATCATGCAAGAGCAAAAGACATAGAACCGATCTGTTTTGCAAATTGCGGGCCTATTATTGGCAAACCCTTCTAATCCGGCAAGCGTAGCGTGGGTTCTTATTTTTCAGCGGTGCTTTTTACACCCCGATGTGGGGCTTGGCGTTTCCCAATGCCCCGTGTTGAAGCGATGCGGTTACACATTCAGTAACCTGAAAGAACGCAGGTAACAGTAGGAAAATGCCGACAGAGTATCCCGATAATTATTGGTAGATGTTGCTTCGACGCATGGCAGATCGCCTTCGCGAGCAAGCCCGCTCCCACAGGTTTTGTGGTGTGGTTCAGATCGCCTATACACCGCAAATCCCTGTAGGAGCGAGCCTGCTCGCGATGAGGCCAGCCCAGGCAACACATAAACCCAGGCACAAAAAAGCCCCGCCAGGCTCAACACCTGACAGGGCTTTCAGTGACTCAGAACCAGCGCTTACGCGACATTCATGGTCTTGTGCGTATCAATCAAATGCTGCACCACACTCGGATCAGCCAGGGTGGATATATCGCCCAACCCATCATATTCAGCCGTAGCAATCTTGCGCAGAATCCGCCGCATGATCTTGCCCGAACGGGTCTTCGGCAACCCCGGTGCCCACTGGATCACATCCGGCGAAGCAATCGGGCCGATCTCCTTGCGCACCCAGTTTTTCAGTTCCAGGCGCAGCTGCTCGTTCGGCTCTTCACCGTTTTTAAGGGTGACATAGACATAGATGCCCTGCCCCTTGATGTCGTGCGGCACACCGACCACCGCCGCTTCGGCGACTTTCGGGTGCGCGACCATCGCGCTTTCGATCTCGGCGGTGCCCATGCGGTGGCCGGACACGTTGAGCACGTCGTCCACGCGACCGGTGATCCAGTAGTAACCATCGGCATCGCGACGGGCGCCGTCGCCGGTGAAGTACATGCCACGGAAGGTCTTGAAGTAAGTGTCGACGAAGCGGTCATGGTCGCCAAACAGCGTACGCGCCTGGCCTGGCCACGAATCGAGAATCACCAGGTTGCCCTCGGCCTCGCCTTCGACGATGTTGCCCAGGTTATCCACCAGTGCCGGCACCACGCCGAAGAACGGACGCGCCGCAGAGCCTGGCTTGAGCGCGTGAGCACCCGGTAGCGGGCTCATCATGTTGCCACCGGTTTCGGTCTGCCACCAGGTGTCGACGATCGGGCAACGGGACTTGCCGACATTCTTGTAGTACCAGTCCCAGGCTTCCGGGTTGATCGGCTCGCCCACCGAACCCAACAGGCGCAGGCTGCTGCCGTCAGCACCTTCAACCGCCGCGGTGCCCGAAGCCATCATGGCGCGGATCGCGGTCGGTGCGGTGTAGAGGATGTTGACCTTGTGCTTGTCGACGATCTTCGCCACCCGCGTGATGTCCGGGTAGTTCGGCACACCTTCGAACAGCAGCGTGGTCGCGCCGTTGGCCAGCGGACCGTAGACGATATAGCTGTGGCCGGTGACCCAGCCGACGTCGGCGGTGCACCAGTAGATTTCACCCGGGCGGTAGTCGAACACGCGCTCGTGGGTCATGGCTGCGTACAGCAGGTAACCACCAGTGGTGTGCTGCACGCCCTTCGGCTTGCCGGTGGAACCCGAGGTGTAAAGGATGAACAGCGCTTCTTCGGCGCCCATCTCTTTCGGCGCGCAAACGGTGCCGGCCACTTTCATCAGGTCCTCGAACCAGATGTCGCGATGCTGGTTCCACTTGATGTCGCCACCGGTGCGCTTGCACACGATGACTTTCTGGATGCTGCTGGTTTCCGGGTTGGTCAGCGCGTCGTCGACGTTGGCCTTGAGCGGGATCCTCTTGCCGGCACGAACGCCTTCGTCAGCGGTGATCACCACTTTGGATTTGCAGTCGATGATGCGACCGGCCAGGGCTTCCGGCGAGAAACCGCCGAACACCACCGAGTGAATCGCGCCGATCCGGGTACAGGCCAGCATGGCGACCACGGCTTCGGGGATCATCGGCATATAGATCGTCACCACGTCGCCGCGGTGCACGTCCTGGCCACGCAGGGCGTTGGCAAACTTGCACACTTGCTCGTGCAGCTCGCGGTAGGTGATGTGGCGGCTTTCGGCAGGGTCATCGCCCTCCCAGATGATCGCGACCTGATCACCGCGCTCGGCCAGATGACGGTCGAGGCAGTTGTAGGAAACGTTCAGGGTGCCGTCGGCGAACCACTTGATGTCGACATGGTGATCATCGAAGGAAGTCTGCTTCACCGTGGTGAAAGGCTTGATCCAGTCGAGGCGCTTGGCTTGCTCGCGCCAGAAGCCGTCCGGGTTGACGACCGACTGCTGGTACATGGCCTTGTAGGTCGCCTCGTCGGTCAGCGTGTTAGCCAGAACCTCGGGACGAACGGGATACAGGGAAGCCGCACTCATCTTTCTTACCTCGGTGGAATAGTTGTTTTTGTATGACCACGTTTTAGCCGGGCCGGGCCTATAGAACCATTCGACGATGGTAGTAACAAGCCCCTACAAAATGTCATGAAAAACCTTCAAACCCACTACCGCCGCGGTACCCGTGGGAGCGAGCTTGCTCGCGATGGTCGTCAACGATAACGCGCCCAACCTGACACCCCGCGGCGCCCTCTGGCTCATCGCGAGCAAGCTGGCTCCTACAAAAGAAGAGGCTATTTGGGGATTGTTACAGGATCCGTCAAAGGTGTTTATCAAAACCACGTCTATATGAACGTATCCCCCGCCTCTAAAATCTGCCACGCCAACAAGGCAACCTGATTAACCAAGTTGCAGCCCCCACGAAGGCAGTTAATCAAACACCCAGGTACTGAAGCTCCACACGCAATCCCAAAAGGATTGCGTGCCCCCTCTCGACCTTTAAAAGGTAAATATCAAATGAAAGCTTTATGGGTTCTGGCCCTCAGCAGCGTGTGCGTAACCGCCATGGCCGGCGAGGTCCCGACTGATGTCGCCCAGCAACAACCACCCATTGAGGAATACACTTACTCGATGAATCTGGACATCGCCAAAGTGATCTCCATGAGCGAAGCCCCGAACGTGTGTGAAGTTGTACCCATGAAAATGGAATACGAAGACTCCAACGGTCAACGGCATATCCTGCGTTACAGCGCGATGGGCAATGGCTGCTCTAACGGCTGATCCCCTGCTTCACCCCTCCCCCAATAAGGTTCGACCCACCCGCCTCGATCAGGCAGATGAAGCGCCGAACCTTAATGATCGATTAAATCGATTGCTTTAAGCATTTATTTGCGCTTTTTAATCGAAATAGTCGACGTAGTATCAACTGCAACCCAAGACAAACAACGCTTACGAAACTGGAGCAACGACCATGAAAACCCAACTGATCCTCGCCCTGACCCTCTCCGTCCTGGCTGCCAACACCTTCGCTGCCGATGGTTACGACCGCACCGGCTCGGCTGCTTACACCAGCGAAGCAACTGTCGCTTCCGACGGTTACGACCACACCGGTTCAGCGTCCTTCGCAGCCGATGGCGCAGACCACATAGGCGCAGGCAAACTGGCTTCCGATGGCGCTGACCACACTGGCGCCGCCCGCCTCGCCGCCGATGGTGCCGACCACATCGGTGCTGGTCGCCTGAGCTGATCCGCCAGCGTGACTTCACAGCCCGACTTCGGTCGGGCTTAGTTGTGTCTGGAGCCTGAGAAAACCCCACCGAAACACAAGATGTAGTAAAAAAAGCCTTTTTTGGTTATTTCTTGAGCAAAAATAATCCAGGGCAAAAAATCATGAAAAAAAATCTTCCCCCGCCAACATCGTTCAAAGCCCTGTAAACCCTCACTCCGACCGAAAAACGGCCCCCGTCGACCGATCCGTGAGCCATTTCGCCGCACCACAGCACGCAAAACTTCCCTATAATGCGGCCTTAAACGGGCCTGCAATATTCCCTTACAGGGATGAAAAGCCAGTCTGAAGCCCCGCACAAGCGATCAAAGCTTGCTGCGCCCATCAGTGGCTCTCGGAACCCCGTACAAAATTCTGTTTGATGCCTGCGTATAGCTGCTGCAAAAAACGATTCCTTTAGATCCAACGCGGCCAGTAAGGCTGTGTGAAAAACCGACCTATCCAATTTCACACGGGCACACTGGCCCTCACGCAGGAGACGACACGTCATGCTGAGCTGGGACGAATTCGACAAAGAAGACACGGAAGTAGCAGTCAAGAGCGCCAACGCTGGCCATGCCACCGAAGCCAACATGGACCGTCTCGACAGCGCTGGCGGTGCCGCCGCCCTGGAAGCCCGTGCCGTGACCGCCGCTGACTCCGCCGCCGTTGCCCGCGCCAAAGCCGCCCTGGATTCCCTCGACGTCGCCGAAGGCCTCGCCGAACTCGAAGGCGCCTCCGCCCGTGTCGCCGTTGACGAAAAGCGCATGATCAACTGCCGCGCCGACCTCAACCAACTCGTACCCTTCAAGTACGACTGGGCCTGGCAGAAGTACCTGGACGGCTGCGCAAACCACTGGATGCCGCAAGAAGTCAACATGACCGCCGACATCGCCCTCTGGAAAGACCCGGAAGGCCTGACCGACGACGAGCGCCGCATCGTGATGCGCAACCTCGGCTTCTTCTCCACCGCCGACTCCCTGGTTGCCAACAACCTGGTCCTGGCCGTGTACCGCCTGATCACCAACCCGGAATGCCGCCAGTACATCCTGCGCCAGGCTTTCGAAGAGGCGATCCACACCCACGCCTACCAGTACTGCATCGAATCGCTGGCCATGGATGAAGGCGAAATCTTCAACATGTACCACGAGATCCCATCGGTCGCGAAAAAAGCCACCTGGGGCCTGAAATACACCCGCTCGATCTCCGATCCGAAGTTCGAAACCGGCACCGTCGAAACCGACAAAGAACTGCTGCGCAACCTGATCGCCTACTACTGCGTTCTGGAAGGCATCTTCTTCTACTGCGGCTTCACCCAGATCCTCTCCATGGGCCGCCGCAACAAAATGACCGGCGTCGCCGAGCAGTTCCAGTACATCCTGCGCGACGAATCCATGCACCTGAACTTCGGCATCGACGTGATCAACCAGATCAAAATCGAAAACCCGCACTTGTGGGATGCCGAGATGAAGGAAGAAGCTTCGCAGATGATTCTGCAGGGCACTCAGCTGGAGATCGAATACGCTCGTGACACCATGCCTCGTGGGGTGTTGGGTATGAATGCGGCGATGATGGAGGACTACCTCAAGTTCATCGCTAACCGTCGCCTGTCGCAGATTGGTTTGAAGGAAGAGTATCCAGGGACTACTAACCCGTTCCCTTGGATGAGCGAGATTATGGACTTGAAGAAAGAGAAGAACTTCTTTGAGACTCGGGTTATTGAGTATCAGACTGGTGGGGCTTTGAGCTGGGATTGATTCCAGAGCTTGCCGAGATTTGACGACTTGAGTCGACGAATCGAAAACCAAAAAGCCCCGATCTGATCGGGGCTTTTTTATGGAGTGGGAAAACTCTTACTCGCAATCTCAGTAGTAGCTAAATCTCCTACATGTATTCCAGCACCTTCTGTATTGAGGGCCATTCCAAGCGGCCCTAAGCTCTACTGCAGGTGCCTAAGAAACGCCCAACGTAGAAAGCTAGCCAATTGCACAGACGAGCAGTCACCCTTGGTGATTTATCGTACGGCTGTGTGAGGCTTTTGCTCGTTGGAGCTTCTTATGTCCACTCTACGCTGGGGTCAGGCCCACCAAAGTCCAAACGTAGAGGTAATGGATATGCCTGAACACAACCTTCTCGTCACTCTCCGAACCATGGAGATCGGTCATGTCTGATCTCTTTTCTGTAACAGTCTTCACCCGCCACAACCTCCCTCTCCACGCCCTTCTCCTAGAAAACCAGCCATGGTTTTGCGCCCGCGATATCGGTCGTTTGATGGGTTTCCATCTGAGTGAGCGCATGGTCAACAAACTGGACAAAGACCAACACCGCCCGTTGTGGATTGAGTATTACCGGCAACCGGAAAAGCAGCTGATGCTAAGTGAGTCCGGTGTCTATGCGCTGCTGGTCTATCACTACGCACCAGGAAATCGGTTGCTGCGTGAGTGGATCACCCATCAAGTCGTTCCGGCCTTACGTGATGCGGAGCAGTCGGGTAATTCGGATCGACCGATGTTGAGTTTGTTGGATTGGCCTGAGATGTCGCTGAGCCTGCTGCATTGGCAGGATGAGCCGTGGATTCGATTGCGGGATATGCCTTGTTTACTGCTGGGCCAGCAGCAAACGTCTTGGTGGCGGAAGGTTTCGCAGTTTTTTCTGTTTTAACAGGCTGTCGCAAAAAGGGTGCAACCTTCTGCACCCTATATTGATTTGGCCCGCAGAACATCCAATCGACTAACCACTGGCCGTCTGTAACCACTGAGATTGCAGCGGCAATCCCTCAGGCCCACCCATCAAGATGCCCTGCTCCAAATCAAATGGCAGCACCCAGAGCTTAAGTTGTGGTGCGAACTCGAACACCTGTAATGGGGCATCAAACGCAGCTTGCCTTGGGTAGATCAGCACCAACTCCCCATCACCCGATAGATATTTATGACCATAGGCGAACAACTGATAAAAATCTGATTGCTTCAACCCGTAGTTTTTATACTCTCCCGATGAACTCAGCCGCTTCCACTTTGTGTCGAGCACCCAGCTTTTCTGCTGATGGTGGATCATCAGGTCCGGCCGCAGCTGAAAGAAGTTTTCATCCCTATGCTTACACAGGTGTTCGCTGCGGGTTTGGGTGAGCAGTCGCGCATCGTGCAGCAGATCCCTATTTAGGCTCGCAGCTACATAACGCTCAAATAGCTTTTCCATAGGGAATAACAAGCTCATGCCGTGCCAATCCCCAGCGACCGCTAAAGGCATCTGTTGTTTGAGGATCAGCTCGCACCATGGTTTCACCGGTACGTAGTGCGCCATCAGTCGCTCGTTACTCCATTGCTTGAAGTCCTGCTGCACGTTACGGCTTGTAGGCACCTCTAACAACACGGTTCTTAACTCATGAGCCAGTCGCCAGTTACCAGCATCTTTTGTTGTTTTGCAGACCTGATCTAACGCGAATTTGATTAAGCGATTCTCTGGTCGGTCGGGCAAATAAATATCATGTCGTATCTGGAAATGGTGTTGTCGACCAGGGGGTTGGCGCATTTGCTTGACCACATCTAACTGACCACGAAGGAATCGCTGTTCCTCCTCCACTCGCTGGTAGTCAAAGCGTAGGCCTCGATTGATCAAGTGATCCAGAGCCAGTAAGAATCGGCCCATGACCCATTCGCTCAACGGCGCATCGAAACTCTGAAGATCCGCCGCACCGACTTCACGGGTGGGTAAATCTAGGGAAGCTTGGATCATGCGCCTCAGCAACGCTCTGCTCTGCTTGATGCAGTCCTCGCGCTCGAAATGCTTGGGAAGAATTTCAAGGCGCGTACCACAGGGTGTTTCCAATACGCCGACGTAGTTGTCGAGCTTGAGCAAACAACGGTTTTCGAGCTGGACCAGCCCCGCCCCAGCCTTGCTGAAAAAAGCACTTAACCTGCACAACCAGTCAAAGGCTGAAACCGATACCTGAGCAAGATCTAACGTCGGCATAGCGACGTGATCTGTCGTCAGCCTCGCGTATTCGCGAACCGTGACGATGGGTTTCACGCCGTCACGCCTTTCAATGCTCGGATAACTGCTACGCCAAGATGACGAGTATTAAACTCAAGACCGCTTGAATGGTGTGTTGTCAGGCCATGTTCTGCCGCAAGCTCACGCAATATAGGCCTAGAGGGACGGACGATCTTTCCCGCCTGTAGAACTTCGATTGAACCACTTTCAAGCTGACGAACCTGGATATCGCCTTTTTCAGCTTCGATAGCGTCTTGCAGCTTTGGAAGCACAGCTTGGTGATCAATGACGCCCCAATAGGACTCGATCCGAGCAAAGGCCTCTTCATTGATCATCCATTGGTTATTTTGGTTACTGAGCACCACTTGATCACCAAACAACGAATCTGGCTTGAATGGTGGCTGTTCGATAAAGCAATTCTCAGCGGCTTTACGATGATCGTTGAGCACCCATTGAATCCGCTGCCAATCTTCAAAAAAGTACTCTTGCAGCAACGGGAGAACTTGTTCACGAAAGATCTGCCCCAATCGCTCCAACGTAGGATCGCTAGCTAGCGGCATAAAATACGCGTGCCCCAAACAATGATCTCGATTTAACAGCATTTCGATTCTCTGATTCATCACCCTCAGAAGTTGGGCAATGTTGAGCTTGTCCACGGCAACGTCTTCCAGCAGCTCAGGCTTAGGCGGCATTTCGCGGAAAGTGAAACGACGGCGCAATGCGATATCTAGGCCAGACAAAGAACGGTCAGCGGTGTTCATAGTGCCAATAAGATAGACGTTGTTTGGTACGCTGAAATGCTGCTTCGAGTATGGCAGTGTCACTCTCAAAGCCTCATCGGCTCCCGCCCGCTTGGAAGGCTCAATTAACGTGATCAGCTCACCAAAGATCCGGGAGATATTGCCGCGATTTATTTCGTCGATGATGAGTACACGGGCATCATTTCGCTGAGGTATTGCCGTCACTGCCGATCGGTTGCTCGAAGCCTCCAGAAGGCGCTCAACCAAGGCGGGCAAAATATTGAGATAACCGTTGACCAAAAACGGATCAAGCTTAGTTTCCGGTATTTTTTCAAATACAAGCCTGTTGCGTATATCTGCTATCGATAAACGGCCTTCTCGCACGTAGCCTGCAAGCGTACTAAGAATGCTCATACCTATAGGCAACTGGTTACCTTTAGGTTTGCTTAACTCCACTATATCGGCAGAAGCATGGGTTACAACGTATCCAGTCCCGAAGCTTTCACCCAGCTTAAAAAGCTCATTCGGGCCAACCTCTGCGGTAGCAACCGGAGATTCAGCCCCCAGTAGTTGAGCCAGCTTACTGCGATCCATCGATCCAGAATTCAACTCGTAAAGCGTGCGTTGGGTGAATTTGCTATTCATGAGTTGATCATGTGGCAAGGATGGTTCATAAATTCTTAGCCATTTCACCGAGCGGCATTGGCCGTACTCGAACTCACGATCTTCGCTGCTTAGGCATCGGTACTCACCAGTCACCTCACCAATCGCCCGAAACTTCGTATTTCCTTCGGTCACTACTAGCAAATCGCCAATTTTCATTTTCAGCAGGAAGCTGTAAACAACGTTAATCCCATAGGCATCTTGAGGAAGAACCTCGCCTGCCTCAGCGAAGCGTTGGGCTATGTCTTCTCTGCTCTTGCAACTACTGAAATCGATGTATCCGCCATAGCCAAGCAACGCATAGTTGTTTTTTATGCACTCATCAAAAATGTACGCATCGCCTCCGTGAATGTTGCCTAATGACATCTTCCAGACGCGACGCCGCTCAATATCCATAGGCGCTGGCGCTTGCTGAGTGACTTTAGCGCTGGCAGTGGTACACAAGTTTTTGAACACACCATCTACAACGTCATAACGTAATTGCCCGTCGTCTCCGCTTTCTGCGCGCAGACCTTCAATGAAGTCCTCATAGCTGAAGCTTTGATGAAACGTGACGAACTCGACATGTCCGTCTGCGGCTAATTGATCGAAGCGCTTCTTCAACGCAGCCCGATTTTCTTTGTTGGTCTGAAGAAACTCAGGGGCAAGGATTTCTAGCGCTGCCTCGATGGTGGCGAAAGTCTTCCCGGTACCGGGGGGGCCAAACAAAATCTGGTTGAGTGCAGGCGAGGTCATCGAGTCGCTTTCCTTGGCTACGAGAGCAAAAAAGGGGCATCGCGTGGTGGCGGCTCAATCAAAGTCGGTAGGAGTTAAGGAACCAAAACCCGACCATGGAAACAGGCTACAGCCGCAGGAGATTAATCCTACAACGGTAACTACATTGCCATCACGGGTAAAGCAGTACAGAGAGGCGAATCTGCTACGGAGATTAGAAGCATTCGACCGCCGATCATCAAACAGTCGTTCTGCGGAGCGAACTCCACTTAGGGACTCGGTGGCGGACTTTGTTTATGCGACTTATTCACCTACGCCATCGCGAGCAAGCTCGCTCCCACAGGGGGTCTGTGGTCGGCTTGGGAAAGTTGGTGCTATCAGGGCCTCAGAATTTTCCTGCGGCCCTTTTCTCTACCCGCGACACCGCTAAAACCTCACCTCCCCAACCCACTAATCCGCCACGGACAAACCGCCGCCCTCACCCCACTCGGCCCAACAATCTCCGGCGTCTGCCCCAACGACCTCGCACTCAACACACTCCCCACCCGCTCAATCAACTGATCAAACCCCAACGTCGCATCCTCCTGATGCAATTTGCGCAGTTGCTCAACCAAGGCATAAGTGAAGGCCCCATAGCTGTTCGACCCCACCTCATACTCATTGGCCTTTTCGTTTTCCCTCGCGGCATAGAGCATCAGGGGCATGTAGGGGCCGTGGTGGCCGTAGAGCTTTCCCTGACGCAGCAGTTGGGCTTTTTTCTCGGGGCGCAGGCCCGTGGCGGCGCCTTGGGTGGTGCGGGTGCGGGTGAGGCCGCGGGTTTTGTTGTCTTGTTCGCTGAAGTCGCGGCGGTCGGTGTCGACGGCGTAGACGCGGCGGTCCCAGTCGCCTGCGTAGGGATCCCAGCGCAACATGCGGTGGCGGATGTCGCTGGGTGGGGTGATGCCACGCACGCGGCCGTTGCCGCGGGTCATGCCGCCGGCGTAGCAGCAGTCGAACATGACGGTGAGTTTGGCGCCGTGGCCGTCCGGGTCGAATGGCAGGTGGCTGTAGAACTGGCGGAACAGTTTGTCGGTGAAGTGGGTGCTTTCATCGTCCCAGTCGAAGTCGTGGAGCACCAGGGTTTCGTCCATGCAATCGGCTTCGCCGCTGCTGCTGTAGACCGGCAGTTGAGTGCCGTGGCCGGAGTAGAACAGCACGCGCTCGTCCCCGGCGCGGGCGCCTTCCACCAGCCATTCGAGGCGCTCGACGAAGTTGGCCCGGGTCGCTCGAGCGTCGTGCAGCAAACGGATGTCGCCGGCGTCGTAACCGCTTTCCTGGAGCATGCGGCTGATCAGGTAGGTGTCGTTGATGCAGCCGTCGAGGCGTGCGCTCGGGTCGGGGTAATCGTTGATGCCGACCACCAGGGCGCGACGTTTGCGTTGGCCGCTGCGGGACAGGAATGCGGGTACTTCCAGTGCGCGTGCGGCCACCACGTCGCGGGCCAGTTGCGGCCACAGGCCGGTCTGGCTGGTGGGTGACGACAAGTAGGCCTGGGCGGCGTGATTGAGGTCGAGCAGGTCATCGCGCAATGGCAAGGTGAATTCGGTTTGCAGGTCGACTCGCGCGGAATCCGGCGAGGTGATCGGCCGGGTCAGCAAGCCGTCGTTGGGGTTATGGAGATGGAACCAGCGGCGGATGCCTCGGCCGTTTTCACTCAGGCGCAGGACCCGCCCGCCCCACACTTCGCGCATCACCAGCGGCAGTGCGATTGGTGAGCCGAAGCTGACGAACACTCGGCCGTCGATGCGCTTGAGCGACGCCCCTTTTTTCGCCACCGAACGGCGCAGGGCGTCGTAGCCGATCAGGCTGCCCAGGCCTTGGGCGAAGATGATCTGCGGATTGAATGCCTCGATCTTCGCCAGCAGATGTTGAGTCAACTCAGTGCGTAACTCGGCGTCTTCGATCCATTGCACGAGGGCGCCCACCGTGGTGCGCAACATCTGGTTGACCGGCAGGCCCCAACTGCCGAAATTCTCATCGGCCTTGCCCCCGGCATCGGCCCTCAGCATCGCCAGGCCTCGGGTGATCTGGGCGAAGTCCGGTCCTTCCTTGAGTTGCTCATCGAAGCACAGAACGTCGATGTCCTGGTCATCGATGGGGCGACCGTTCTGTGCCAGTTGAGTGCGGATCAAGGTGCGCCATTGCTCCTGCCAGTTCGCGTCGATGCCGCCCTGCCCGCCCGTTGTCCGGCTGAACCCGACACCGGGCAGGCACAGGACGCGCAGCCGCGTTGGTGCGACCTCCGCTCCCGGCTCGACCAAGGCTTTGCTGGCCGGCGCCGCAACCGGAGGCACCGTTTGCCCTTGGGCGGTGACCATCAAATCCTGCAGGCGCCGCAGTTTTGCCTCCAGGCTGTCCGCACTGGGCGCGGCCGGCGTAAGCGCAGCCTGACCTGGATCAGCCAAGGCTCGGCTGCGGTTGCCAAGAAAACCGCTGACCCACTGGGCGCTGCTCTTCCAGATCTGCTCGGGATCGAGGCCGTCGAGGTAACCGGTGGCGCTGTCCACCACCTGTCGACTTTGAGTCGCCAGTTCGGACTCGATCAATGGCAACCCGGCGCGACTCGGCACCACGGTGGCCGCCAATGTCGGCGCAGCCGTTACGCTCGGCGCGGCACGCCAGATGGGGGCATTGCCGAAGTGTTGTGCCGCGATCACCCGTGGGCCGAGGGCACTGCGCGGCACCTTGAAGTGATCGCAAAGAAAGGCCAGCAAACTAGTGTGATCGTAGTGCTGCGCCTGGACATCGCCCGTCCAGGGGATCAAGCCTGGCTTGAGCCACGGCGAAGCCAGGATCGCCGGTACACGCACGCCGAGGCGGGTGAAGGGATTTTTCCAGGGCACATCGACCGTTGAACCGGTCGCCACGCAAGTTGGCGGCACCACGTGGTCATGGAAGCCGCCATGTTCGTCGTACAGCAGCACGAACAGGGTTTTGTTCCAGGCAGCGGTATTGGCCGACAAGGCATTGAACACCTCACCGACAAACTGATCGCCAAAGCGCAAATCTTCAGGTGGATGATGGGACACGTTTGGTCCGAGCTTACCGTTGAGCAGGCCATAGCTCGGCTCGATCCAGGACAGTTTGGGGAGTTTGTTACCGGCGACGTCTGACTTGAAGTCGTCGATGCTCAGGTGCTGCAAACCACCCTTGACCAGCGCCGCCAACGGGACGGCGCCATCGGAGTAAATGCGTGCGTCATGGCCGTTGTTGCGCAGCAGCGAAAAAATGCTCTCGCCACCGAACTGTGCGATCAGGCTTTTGATGCCGGCCAGTACCGTGCCGGTGGAAGGCATCAGCAGGTGACCATTGCAACTGCCGAGCATGGCAAAAAAGCGGTTCGGCCAGGTCGGGCCTGGTACCGAGGAAAACCAGCGGTCGCACACGGTGAAATTGCGCGCCAGCCCGTGGATGGCCGGCAGCGTATCCTTCGCGGGCGTAGCGCCGAACGGGATGTAGTTCATCGCCCGCTGGGCCATGGATTGCGACCAGGTTTTGTACACCTTCAGGTCGGTGCGGGCCTTGTCGTAGGCGTCCTGGGCAAAACCCTTGAGCGTGGGGTTGGCCGGACTGGTCTTGAAGGAGACGCCCAGTTGTTTCTCCACGTTGACGAACTCGTGGCCAAGATCGAAACCCTCACTGTTGCCCGGCGGCAGTGCCGGAGGCAGAGGGGGCGGCGGCGCCCACAGGCTGTAGTTCTCCGGAAACTCCGATGCCTGGGTGATAACCGTCGAATTGCCATTGGCCAGCTTCAGCGGGTTGGTGCTGGGCGCCTTGCGGTTGATACCGTCACACGCGGGATTGATGCTTGTGTAATCCCCCAGCAAATGGTCGAACGACCGGTTTTCCATCATCAGCACGACAACGTGCTCAATCCCGGCGGGCCAGTTGTTCGGCATGGTGCACTCCTTGCTGTGAAGTCTCGATTTCGACCTCTCGGGTTTCACGGCAATCAAGGCTTGGACGGCTGGACAGTCCGCTTGGCCCGGCACTTGCCCATGAGGCATGCGGCGATTCGATCTGCCAGACAACGCTAGTCAGGCGATGAGGGCTTGTCCAATGGCGGGAGCACCTATCCTTTCACCCAATCCACCGAATACATCGCAACATAGCTATCCACAGCCGTCCCAATCGTTGGAAAAAACGCCGTCTCCCCCAACCGCGCAAACAACCCGAACCGCTTGAGCTTGTCCTTGACCGGGTCTTTCATCTCGGCAATGCACAACTCGATACCCGCCGCGTGCAGGGAGTCGTCCAGTTCGGCGAGCATGTCGGCGGAGGTCACGTCGACGCTGGTGACTGGTTCTGCGGCGACCACCAGCCAGCGCACGGGCGTGGGCGATGCCGCCACGGCGTCCAGTACTCGGTCGCTGAACAGCTCGGCGTTGGCGAAAAACAAGGGTGCATCCCAGCGAAACAGGACCAAGCCGGGTATCAGCCGCGCGTCGGGGTAGCGTTTGATGTCGTGGTAGCCCTTGACCCCGTCGGCGCGGCCCAATACCGCGGAGTACGGGCGCCAGCCATCCCAAAGGAACTCAATGACGGCAATCACGATGGCCAGGCCGATGCCCTCGATCGCGCCGAACACGGTCACGCCGACCGTACAGACAATCGACAGCCAGCATTCCCAGCGCTGGATGCGATAGATCCGGCGCAGGTCGGTGATCTCGATCAGGCCAATCGCCGAGGCAATCACGACCGCCGCCAGGGCGCTGGACGGTAAATGTTGCAGCAGGTCCGGTGCCACCACCAGCAGCAAGGCAACCGCCAGTGCGCCGACGACGCCGGTCATTTGGGTTTTGGCTCCGGCGGCCTCGGCCACGGGAGTCCGTGACGAGCTGCTGCTGATCGGGAAGCCTTGGAAAAAACCGGCCGCCAGGTTGGCGATGCCGAGGCCCACCATTTCCTGGTTCGGGTTGACGTAAGTTCGGGTCCGCGCCGCATAGACACGGGAGAGCACGCTGGTGTCGGCGAACGAGACCAGTGCAACGGCGCATCCACCGATCAAGACCGGGACGATATCGGCGCTGGTGATCCAGGGGATGGCGAATCCCGGCAAGCCTTGCGGGAGCGAGCCGAGGACTTTCACACCGGCGCGTGTCGCAAGGTCGAGTACACCCACGGCGACTGTCGCGCCTACCACGGCGATCAGGATGCCCGGCAGTCGCGGCCATCTTTTGAGTAGCAGGATCGCCGCCAGGGTGAGCCCGCCCACCGTGAAGGTGGTCCAGTTGACCTTACCCTCCATCACCGCTGAGGCGATGGCCCATAAGTCTCTCAATGGACCGTTGGACTCAATCGAAAAACCGAACAGCTTGGGCAACTGGCTGATCAATACGGTCAGTGCGATGCCGTTCATGTAGCCGTAGCGGATCGGTTTGGACAGCAGCTCGGTGATAAAACCCAGGCGCGCGATACCGGCCAGGATACACACCGCTCCCGAGACGATCGCCATCATTCCCGCCAGGGCGACCGCACGCTGCGGGTCGCCGCCGGAGAGTGGCAGGATGACTGCAAGGATGACGGCCACCAGGGAGGAATCCGGCCCCATCACCAGAATTCGGCTGGGGCCGAACAAGGCATAGAACAGCAGCGGAACGATGGTCGCGTAGAGGCCATAAATACCGGGCACGCCCGAAGCCACCGCATAGGCGATACCGACGGGCACCAGCATCGTGGTCAGCACCAGGCCGGCCACGAAGTCGTAACGCAACCATGCCGGTTGGTATTCGCGCAGCATGCCCAGCCCCGGTAGCCAGCGGCGCCAACCGGTCTGTTCATCCCGGCGGGCTATCCGGCCCGGCTCCGGGAGAGGGGGCGAAGCATCTGAATGGCTCATAAACCGCTCTCTTTGATGGACTGTGCAGACTCGGCGATATCGAAGTGATCTGAGTGTAGCTATTGCTTCGAATGCGCCATCACTGGAAGCTGTTCACCTAAAGGACTTGGAACCCGACATGAAATTCGACCTCGCCTACTGCCTCAGTCTCAACGACAAGTTGTCGATCTACGACGTGCGGGATCTGAATTTCGACGAGACGATGGATTTCGACTCCGCCAGGGAACACTTCCAGTGCCCCAACGATGCCTGTCGCCTGGCGTTCGATGCGGCCAATGAGCTGGGCACGTTCAACGCCAAGAACGTGAATTACGTGCGCACGCCGCACTTCAAGAACCTGCCGAGTACGCGGCATGTCGAGGGCTGTCCTTATGTCAGCTTGAAGACGCCGGCGTCGGGTGTGGATGAGGCGGAAACGGATGACAGTCGCGAGGAAAATTTCCCGTCGGAATTGTTACTGACTCGGCGCGAATATATGCGTAAGCCGTCCAGTCCGGTGGTGATTGCCGATGTGCTTCGGGATGAGCCATTGGCGCCTAAGGCGGCTAGTAATGTCGATCAACCGAGCAGGGAATCGGCCCCGGACAAGACCAGCGTCTTTGCCCATCCAGTGGAGTGCTTCGTTTCAAACTTCGACGACAAGGATTTGCTCAAGCGCGTGCCGCTGAAGATTGGCGACCACACCGCGCCTTACGGGTCTTTTTTCAAGAAAATCGAATACCTGCAAGACAACAAAGGGCTGATTTACTGGGGCAAGATCAAGGAGATCAAGGACTACACCCAGAGCTTTCGCATCGATTTCGAGAAGAAGGTCTGGTTCGAGAAAAAGCCTTACTCGGTCAATGTCTACCTGAGCAAGAAGCTCATAGACAGCTACCGCAAGCGCAAGGCGTTCCTGGAGGAGCTCAAGCACGCCATCGAGAGCGGGCGGGAGTTGTACTGCTTCTTTTATGGCGTAACACCCGAACTGAAGCAGGTGCCGAGCAAGAAAACCCCCGAGCAGACGTTCGGGGTGTTCAGCGCCAACATTGAAAACCTGGATCACTTTATTGTGCGCGAAGCGCCGGGGTTGGCGGGCAAATAAGCGCAGTGCCGTTCGTCTGGCTGAAAAGAAAAATCAAAAAATGCGTTTGATCCGGGCTCAAAACAACTGTACAAAAACACAGTATATTTTGACCTACACTCTCGAGCCCGGAGAACACCATGGCCTCTCAAGCGATGAAAATCACCCTGGAACGTATCGCCCTCTTCCAATTCACCCCGGCCCACTGCGCCCAGGCCCGAGCGATGCTGGGCTGGAGTGTGCAAGAGCTGTCGCGGGAGTCCCGGGTCTCGGTGGATGCCATTCAACGCTTCGAGGCACGCCAGGAGGTGCTGGATGTCACGCGCCTGGCGCTGGCCTATCGGTTCGAATCGGAGGGGTTGGTGTTCTTCCCGGGGTTTGCGCCGGGTCGAGGGATGAATGTGAAGGGGTCGACGCCGAACCCGGTTGGGCGGGCGGATTTTGCGATGGTGGAGTGAGGGTCAACAGATGAACGAAATCGACGATGGCGATAACTGCGTTTATCAGGCACTGGGCATTCCCGATGCTGGTGATATGCGGGCCAAATCTGAATGCGTTATGAAGATTGGCCTTCTGCTGGAAAGCGGTCGGTTGAGTAAGACTGATGCTGCGCAGAAGCTCGGATTATCTGCCGAAGAACTAAACGAAATACTTCGAGGGAAGTTTCGCGACCTGAGCGTGGCAAAGATCTCGGGGTTCCTTGAGCAGTTAAAGAACTAGCGTGGCTAACTGATTTAGTTGAGCTCCCAAGCCGGTCCGCAGACCGGCCGGGATCACAACTTTACGCGTTCTGCACCAGCACCCGCTCACTCTCCCCTTCCACCGTCAGCCACCACGCCCCACCACGCTGCGGATGCATCAAGTTGAACGCCTCGCCCATCTGCGGCGTGGTTATCGATACGTTGCGCTCCCAGGCCAGGGCCAGGATGCGGTCGAAGGGTTCGTACCAGGCGTGCATCGACAGGTCGAAGGTGCCGTTGTGGATCGGCAGTAACCAGCGGCCCTTGAGGTCGAGGTGGGCTTGCAGGGTTTGTTCGGGTTGCATGTGCACGTGCGGCCAGTCGACGTTGTAGGCACCGGTTTCCATCAGGGTCAGGTCGAATGGGCCGTACTGTTCGCCGATGCGTTTGAAGCCGTCGAAGTAGCCGCTGTCGCCGCTGAAGAAGAGGCGTGTGTCACCGTCGATCATCACCCACGAGGCCCAGAGGGTGCTGTTGCTGTCGAACAGACCACGGCCGGAAAAGTGCTGCGACGGGGTGGCGATGAACTGGATGCCATCGACTTCCGTGCCTTGCCACCAATCCAGTTGGCGGACTTTGCTGGCGTCGATGCCCCACTTGATCAGGGTGTCGCCTACGCCCAGCGGGGTCAGGAAGTATTTGGTCTTGTCCGCGAGCTTCAGCACGGCCGCATGATCCAGGTGGTCGTAGTGGTCGTGGGACAAGATCACCGCTTCAATCGGTGGCAATTCTTCCAGGCTGATCGGTGGCTGGTGGAAACGCTTGGGGCCGGCCCATTGCACGGGCGAGGCACGCTCGGCGAAGACCGGGTCGGTGATCCAGAACTTGTCGCGCAGCTTGAGCAACACCGTGGAGTGGCCCAGGCGATAGACGCTGTGGTTGGGCGCAGCAATCAGCGCGGCTTGAGTCAGGGCTTGCACCGGGACGGGCGCGCTCGGGCGGGTGTTTTGCGGTTTGTGGAACAGCACGTTCCACAGGATGCCCATGGTTTTGCCAAAGCTTAAACGCTGAACCGGCGTGAAGTTTTGATACTGCCCTTGAGCCTGTCGGGACGCTTCAGGTGTGGAGGCGTTGTCCGCCGGGGAGTTTGAATTGGCCATGACTGAATGACTCCAGAAAAACCGCACATATCACGATTTTCCGCTTTGGGACGATAAATGGCCAAGGCACGCACGCATCAGCCGGACTTTCTATTTTTGCTGGGCAGGATTAACAAAACATTACACTGCACAGTGTAGTTTCTAGGTTGCATCAAAGTCGATGACAAGTAAACTACCGAGTGTAATTTCCCCTCTCTTCCTGCCGAAGCGTACTTATGACAGCTCCACAGCGCCTCACCGACCGAAAACGCCAAGCGATCATTCAAGCCGCGATCAACGAATTCCGTGACAACGGTTTCGAGATCACCAGCATGGACAAGATTGCTGCCACTGCCGGTGTGTCGAAGCGCACGGTGTACAACCACTTTCCCAGCAAGGAAGAGTTGTTCGCCGAGATCCTCAATCAGTTATGGATCCGGGTGACGGCAGAACAGGAAACGGCCTACCGTCCCGACCTGCCGTTGCGCGATCAACTGCGCGTGTTGCTGATGGCCAAGCTGCAAATGTTGGGCGATGACAATCTGCTCGACCTGGCACGGGTGGCCATTGCGGCAACGATTCATTCCCCAGAGCGGGCACAGAACATGGTGGCCCGAATGGGCGCGCGCGAAGAGGGACTGACGGTGTGGATTCGGGCCGCTCAAGCGGATGGCCGATTGAAGGCCGTGGCTCCCGAATTCGCCGCTCAACAGATCCATGGCCTGCTCAAGTCCTTTGCATTCTGGCCACAGATTTCCATGGGGCAACCCGGCTTGTCAGCCAAGGAGCAAAACACGGTGGCGGATTCCGCGCTGGACATGTTTCTGGCCTGCTATCAGGTGCAATAAATGACAAGGTCGACGGCGGTGTCGAAGGATTGATGGCGCTGACTTGAATGGCGCGATGTGTTTCAGAATGAAACTGGCGCTGAGGCTATAGTGAGCCTCAGTCCCAGCGCCAAACAGAGAGCATCATGACCAGCACGAGCCACGAAACCGTCGCCCCCGTCGATCACCTGCGTTTCCATCGCCCTCATGCCCACCTGGCGCCGACCTTTGGCAATGACAAGTTTGCCCTGCGCGCCGAAGCCTTTGCGCGGTTCTTCGGCACACCGACTTTTCTCGGCGCACAAACGCTGATCGTGGTGGCCTGGGTGTGCCTCAACCTGTCCGGTTTCACCCATTTCGATTTGTACCCGTTCATCCTGCTCAACCTGGCTTTCAGCCTGCAATCGGCCTATGCCGCGCCATTGATTCTGTTGGCCCAGACTCGCCAGGCTGCGCGGGACAAAGCCCAATCCGATGCCGATGCGCAACACCGCGAAGCGCTGGCGACCGCCAACAGTGAGCGACAGGCGCAAGCCGCGAAAAACACTGCGCAACTGCTGGAGTTGCTTGAGCAGAACACCCGCCTCACGGAAATGACCAAGGCCCTCACCGAGCGCATCGAAAACCTGACCACGGAAATGCATCAGCACTTCGTGCGCAAGGATGAGCCGAAGGCCTGAACGGTTTCACGGCAGTTTCAGCGCCCGCCCCAACTCATCGAACAAGGTGACCACCGAGCGCAAGACGCGGCAGTCGGGACGGGTCAGCAGCCACAGCGCAGTGTCGTATCCGTGCAACGGTTCGCTCAGCGGCTGTAATCCGTCGCCGATCAAGAAGTCCGGCAACGCCGCTACACCCAGCCCCGCCCTGACCAGCTCGGTCACCGAAAGCATGCTGTTGCAACGATAGCCCGGCGTTACGCCCGGCAAGGCCTGGCGACGCCAGGTAACGGTCGGGTGATCAGGCAGAAAGTCATCCGGGGCGATCCAGGTCAATGCGGCCAGGTCAGGGGTATTGACCGATTGCAGGTATCGCTCGCTGGCACACACTCGGTAGGAAATGTCCGCCAGCCGCCGTCCCACCAGATGCTCCGGTGGCGTGCGGGTCAGGCGCAGGGCGATATCGGCATCCCGGCGGCTGAGGTTGGCAAAATCATTGGACGTGCTGAGCTCGAGGGTCAGCGCCGGATAGTTCGGCATGAACTGCGCCAGCGCCGGCAACAGCAAACCTTGCAGGACCGAATCGGTACAGGTCAGACGCACGATGCCGCTGATCACTTCACCGCCCTGCTCCACACCGATGCGCGCCGCCTCTAGCGCCTGCTCAGCGCGCTCGGCCTGTTCCGCCAGGGACTGCGCCAGGGTGGTGGGCAGGTAACCGGCGCGGCTTTTTTCGAACAGTTGCTGACCCAGTGCAGCCTCCAGCCGGCGCACCGCTCGAAACACCGTCGAGACATCCACCTTCAGCAGTTGCGCGGCCCGGGCCAAAGAGCCGCCGCGCACCAGCGCGAGGATCAGGGCCAGGTCCGGGTAGTCCAGTCGATAGTGCGTTGCTGCATTGATCACTTGGATAAACGCCAATATTGAGTGCGTGAACGCCAATCTATAGTGGGCACCAGCAATCAACAAGTGCAGAGGCCCCACATGGAAACCCGCCCGATTCGCATCGTCCTGATCGGCGACTACGACCCGCAAGTCACCGCCCACCAGGCCATTCCCGTCGCCCTCGAAAAAGCCGCTGAACACAGTGGCCTGAACGTGCAATGGCAATGGCTGGCCACCGATGAAATCCACGCCGAGACACCGTTGCACACATTCGACGGGGTCTGGTGTGTGCCGGCCACCCCTTACCGGAACATGGACGGTGCGCTGCTGGCGATTCGCTTTGCCCGCGAACAACGGCGACCTTTCCTCGGCACCTGTGGCGGTTTTCAACACGCGGTGCTGGAATATGCGCGCAATGTGCTGGGCTGGTCGGATGCCGAACACAGCGAGACAAATCCCGATGCAGCACGGGCGCTACTGACGCCGCTGTCGTGCGCGCTGGTGGAAGCGGTCGATACGATTGATTTGCTTGAGGGTTCGTTGCTCGCCCAGGCGTACGAAAGCGCCGAGATTCGTGAAGGCTATCGCTGTCGATATGGGGTCAATCCGCAGTTCGAAGGGGAGTTGCTCAAGCACGATTTGCACGCCGTCGGCCACGATTCGGAACAAGGGCTGCGCGCGGTCGAACTCAGCGGTCATCCGTTCTTTGTCGCGACCTTGTTCCAGCCCGAGCGGGCGGCGCTCAAGGGCGTCTTGCCGCCGTTGGTTGGCGCCTTTGTCGAAGCCTGTGCGGGGCGCTCGTCATGATCGCCGATACGCCAGCCGCGCCTTATTACGCGGTGATCTTCACCTCACTGCGCACCGAAGGTGACCAGGGTTACGCCGAAGCGGCTGCGCGGATGCTGGAACTGGCCCGTGAACAGCCGGGGTTTCTCGGCGTGGAATCGGCTCGGGGCGAGGATGGGCTTGGGATTACGGTGTCGTACTGGGACAGTGAAGCGGCGATTCTGGCGTGGAAACATCATCCTGAGCACAGTGCGATTCGCGAGCGTGGGCGCTCGACCTGGTATGCGCGGTGTCATACGCGGGTGTGCCGGGTTGAGCGGGCCTACGGGTTCAGTCTGTAAATGATGGGGTGTTCTTGAGGACGTCTTCGCGGGCAAGCCCGCTCCCACAGTGTTTTGTGTCGGGTACATGGCTTGCGTACACCCACACACCCTGTGGGAGCGGCGGTGCGGCGATCCGACTTGCTCGCGAAGAGGCCAGTCAAATCACCGCAAAAACTCAGCCCTGAACCAGGCTGCGAACCGCCGATATCTCCGGCACTTCCCGCCGGTTCATGTACACCCGCAACGGCTCGGTAATGTTGATCCGGTCATCGATGTTCTGGTCCAGCAGCAACTGAATCAATTCACGCTTGAGCATCATGGTTTGCTCGGGCCCCATGGCCCAGACGAATTCGCTGGTAGGGATGATGCCGTCGTCCGCCACGTCCATGCCAAACGAGTCTTCGCTGAAGCGCACGATGTAGTACCCGGTCTTGCGGTTGAGGCCGACGAAACCCTTGAGTTGGTCGGCAGCCTGGCAGATGAGCTGGGAAGTGATACGCATGTTAAACCCCGCAATGGTGATCGTTGGTTTGCACGCAGGGCCTGCATTTCCCTCTGCTGGGGAAATTACAGGGCCCCAGCGTACTGCAAACGGGCGCACAAAAGCGCTGACGAAAATCAGCTTTAGACAGGTTTATGTCGGTCTCGCGATAGCGCCTGCAAAGATGAGTTGTTAAAAGGGACCGCTCACTCATTGCGAAAGGATCTCGACCATGCCCGCAACCTTTACTAAAAGTGCCCTGTTACTGAGCCTGTTGCTCGGCCTCGGCCTCGGCCAGGCACAGGCCGCCAGCGAACCCGGCCCTGCGGCACTGGCGACTCGTTTGGGCATTCCGCATCCAGCGGTGATCGCCCACCGTGGCGCGTCGTTCGATGCGCCGGAATCCACCGCCGCCGCCTACAAGACTGCCCGCGACCTGGGCGCCGACTATCTGGAAATGGACCTGCAGCGCAGCAAGGATGGCGTGCTGTTTGCCCTGCACGACAACAATCTGCAACGCACCACCGACGTCGCGGCAAAATTTCCCGAGCGCAAGGACAGCCCGGCGAATGCGTTCACCATGGCCGAACTGAAAACCCTGGACGCGGGCAGCTGGTTCAATGCCGCGTACCCGGATCGCGCGCGTCCCGCCTTCGCTGGCCTGAAGATTCTGACCCTTGATGAAATCATCGACATAGCCGAGGGCAACAGCCTGCACAAGCCCGGCCTGTACATCGAGACCAAGGAGCCCAAGCAGTTCCCCGGCATCGAACACGACCTCAAGGAAAAACTTCAGGACCGGGGCTGGCTGAGCCCGACCGCTTCGAAACTGGCAAAAAGCGAGCTGGCGGTCGGCCAGGGCAAAGGCAAGGTGGTCCTGCAGACCTTCGAGAAGAGCAGCCTCGAACTGCTGCAAAAAGAGATGCCGAAGGTGCCGAAGATCCTGCTGTTGTGGGTCGGTGAAGGCAGTATCGAGCCCAAGTCCAAGGTGACATTTGCCGAGTCCGGCGAAAAGGATAAAGCCGCTTACTACGCCAAACAGCAGCCGAAGGACAAGGCCGAATTCCAGCACTGGGTCGACTACGCCAAAGCCCAGGGCGCCATCGGCACCGGCCCGTCCGCCGCACTGACCCAGGGCGGCGACCAGAGTTATTCGGACCTGGTGCAACCGTGGATGAACCGGTACACCCACGATCAGGGCCTACTGGTGCACGTCTACACCATCGATGATGCGGTGGACTACCAGAAAGTCATGGACGCCGGAGTCGACGGCATCTTCACCAATCGCGCCAGCGAGTTGTTGAAGTTCTATAAACGCCCGGCGGCGGCGAGTGTGGCGCAGGTGCTACAGAACAACGGATATTGATCCAGAATTGCGCAAAACCTGTAGGAGCGTGGCTTGCCCGCGAAGGGGTCATCAGCTTCAACATCAACGTTGACTGACACTGCGCTTTCGCGAGCAGGCTCGCTCCCACAGAAATTGATGCAGGACATGTAGAGGGTTTTAAGGGTGGATTAAGTTACACAGGCTAACCTGATCTCACTTGAACGGATCACCCAAGGAAAGAAGCCCATGAAGACCCTGACTGCTTTGTTGACCGCTGCAACCCTGACCCTAACCGTGGGCCTGGCCCAGGCCGATGTGCGGGTCGATGAGATCCCGCAACTGGTCAAGGACGGCAAGATCAAGCCGCTGGAAGACCTGAACAAGATCGCGCTGGATCTGCACCCGGGTGCAACGATTACCAAAACCGAACTGGACAACCACTTCAACGGTTACGAGTACGAGATCGAGCTGCGTGACGCCAAGAACGTCGAGTGGGATGTGGACATCGATGCCTCCAACGGCAAGGTCCTGAAGAACAAACAGGACACTTAATCTGTCTAGTCCTGAAATAGGTTTACACCTGTTTCACCCTAACGCCCGATGCACCGCATCGGGCGTTTTGTATTTCAAGGACAGGTGTGGGCGCTCCTGGTTGTAGATCAAGATCGCCTCCCGCACCATTTGCTCCGCTTGCGCCAGGTCTGTCGGCCGGTGGAGCAAGAGTTCTGTTTTCAATATGCCGTTGACCCGCTCTGCCAAGGCATTTTGGTAGCAGTCGTAGCCATCAGTCATCGTCACCCCATGCCCGTACTTGAGATCGACTGTGTACCGACTCGGTAAGCAACCCGGTACACAGTGGTTTGCATCAAGCGCTCAATGCGGCTGTTGAGTTGCGGCTCGTTGCCCTGCTGCGTGGCAAGCTCGCATAGGATGTTTTGCACATCGCGCTGACGATCTTCGAATTGCCCCAGTACTTGCGTCACAAAAAAGTCATCAGCGCTTGCGATGATGCCGCTCAAGTGAACCTGCGAAACCTGCGACAGGCGTCTCCCCTTGCGAGCCCTCATGAACCACAGCATCGATCACAGTCATCGAGACACGGATCTGTTCGGCCTGCTTTACGGTTTCAGCTTTCGCCCCGGTGAGGCCGGCCGGGAAATCAATTCCGCCGAGGCCTTGCAGTACCTGCAACAACCGGAAAGCGACGAGCAATTTCTCTGGCTGCACCTGAACCTCGCCCATGCCGCGTGCGAACGCTGGATGAAAAGTCATCTGGAGTTGCCCGAGGAATTTTTCGAGGCGCTGCACGAAGGCTCGCGCTCGACGCGCATCGAACATGTCGACTCCGCGTTGCTGGCGGTGGTCAACGACGTAGTGTTCAACCTCAGCAACATGGTCTCGTCGGATGTCTCGACGCTGTGGGTGTGCGCCCGCAGCCAATTGATCATCAGCGCACGCCTGCAACCGCTGCACTCGGTGGACAAATTACGCTCGTCGGTGAAGGCCCGGGAATGCTTTCGCTCCCCGCTGGAGTTGCTGGTGCATTTGCTGCGCGACCAAGGTGAAGTGCTGACCCAGATCGTGCGCAAGACCAGCCAGAGCGTAGATCAGATCGAAGACGAATTGCTCTCTTCGCGGCTGTCGACCAACCGCGCTGAACTGGGCGCCAACCGCCGAGTGCTGGTGCGCTTGCAACGGCTGCTGGCGCTGGAGCCTGGCTCATTGCTGCGCCTGCTCAACCGGCCGCCGCAATGGCTGCAAAAGGAAGACGTGAAGGAGTTGCGCAAATCCACCGAGGAGTTTGCGCTGATCATCAACGACCTCACGGCGCTGGGTGAGCGGATCAAGCTGTTGCAGGAAGAGATCGCCGCCAACATCAACGAACAGACCAACCGCACGCTGTTCACCCTGACGGTGGTGACAGTGCTGGCGCTGCCGATCAACATCATCGCCGGTTTCTTCGGCATGAACGTGGGCGGCATTCCGCTGGCCGGCGATCCGGAGGGTTTCTGGATCCTGGTGGCGCTGGTCGCGACCTTTACCGTGATTGCCGGGCGCTGGGCGTTTCGCAAGCAGCAGGATTACTGACCGCAGCTGGAATCTTGTGGGAGCGGGCTTGCTCGCGAAGGCGTCAGGCCAGTCAATATCAATGTTGAATGACGCACCGCC